>NZ_JBSGDP010000016.1:0-105469 GCF_053602435.1 Nocardia sp. NPDC004415 | reverse complement strand
GTGCCATCGAGGATCAGATAGCTATGACCTGCAGCTTTCGCGGTCCGCAGCGCTGACTTCAATCCTGGTGCTCGTGCCGCGAGCAGCGTGGTTGTTTCCTCGACGTAGCGCCACGCCGTGGTCGTCGAGATACCGAACCCGGCCCCGAGTTCGGTGAAGGGTTCACCTTTGCGCAGGTAGACCAGCACGAGCATCGCTTGTTGACCCGGATCCAGTGCCCGCCAGCGTGAACCGATTTCGCGGCGGTGCCGGCGGATCACGTCGGCGACGAAGTGTAGGGTCGAAGGTGACAGCGGCAGCGCAGCAGGGTAGAACAGCAAGTGAAGCCTCTGGTGGACGAGTGGATGTGGTAATCAGCTCTCTTACCAGGGGCTTCGCCAGTTCGCATCCGGAGCGGCAGATTAATCATGCTGCGGTGCAACATGGTTCAGCGGCAGGATGAAAAAGGCTCACCGAAGAAATTGCAGAACGAGTGGACCGTTGATCACATAAGCTATGTCCGCAAGCCGGTGCCGTCGATTCACGAAGGCCATTCCAATGGAATCTGGCTGACGGGCGCCGGTCTGGAACAACTGAGCAACTATTTCGAACTGTTCACCGCCTCCCCCGGCTCGAAGTCGGATCTCCGAGTCTTTTCGCAATGGCTCATGCGACGACAGCGGACAAGTGCGCAGGTCAGACAGGGTGAAGGCACGTCCAGCACTTCATGACCGCTGTCGACACGGCACCTGGACATGGCGCTGACAACCTGTCGTCGCATAGGCAATCGACACCCCACTTCGTCCACGCGAGAACTCCATGGCGACAGCCGGATAACGAAGCGGTCGACTCAGGGCGAGCTCACGCACTCGTTCCCGGGCGAGCAGATACGAGTTTTCCGACTCCTCATTTCGGGGGTGAAAAGAGTTGAACGTCGACCACTGCGGACAACGGCTCCAATGTCTGGTAGATGAGCGGTTTTACGGTTGTCCAGGCGAGGCCGCCGTGGCCGCAGCCGAGTGCGGGGATGGCTATGGACCGGATGTCGGTCGCTTCGATCATGGCCGCGAGGGCTGGGAGGCCTGCGGCCACGTCGGCCAGGCGGCTCGGGGAACGCCAGTGCCGTTTCGTCGGGTAGTTGATGATGAACCGTGCGTGGCGCCGGTTGCCCACACGTGCATCTCACCGATCCGGACCTCGCCTGCCTGGGCGGCGCGGGCGTAGTCCTGGAACATCTGCGGGTAGGTTCGCTTGAACTGCAACGCGATTCCCTTGCCCATCACCCCGACCGTGTTCACGGCGTTGACGAGTGCTTCGGCGTCGGCGCCGAGGAGGTCGCCGGTGTGCTCACGGATCACGTGATCACCGTAGGCTCCGAGCGGCTGGAAGACGAGCTCGAGCGGGTACGGCGGTCAGCATTCGCTGTGGGCCGGGAGGCCCTGTAGGCGTTCGTCGAGCCACAGCATGGCTTCGGGGTAGCCGGTGACCGCGCCGATGACGTGTTCGCCGAAGACGCTGCGGTAGACCGCGTTCGCGCCGAGGGAGCACTGTTCGTTGTAGAGATTGCGGGCGCCGGCGGCGGGGATCCAGAATTCCTGTTCGCCGTTGTAGATGTAGAGCGGTGTCGCCGAGCGCATGCCTGACATGCGGGTGATCTCGTAGATCTCGGTGGCCAGGTCCGAGCGCAGTGGGTCGGTGATGTTGGCGCCGATGTCGATGGGCAGGTGCAGGGCGCCGGGCAGGGCGAAGACGCTGATGCACTGGTCCTTCATCGGCGAGGTCGCCACCCAGCGGGCGAGATTGTTCATGGCGGCCAGGATCTGTGGGCGTTCGCGGCCGATGGCGAAGGTCGCGGCCATGAAGACCCCGGAGGCCAGGTTGGCGTTCATGCTGCGCGAGAGGATCTCGAAGTCGGCGGGCACTCCGCCCAGCGCCGCGCCGACGATCACCTCGGCCAGTTCGGGTGCGTAGGACTCGATGAGTTTGGCCGCGCCGTGGGTGGCGATGGCGCCACCGGAGTAGCCGGTCATCGCGACCGGGCTCGCGCCGTAGGCCGCCGGATCGTAGCCGCGCATCGCGCGGATGGAGTCCAGGACGGCGTGACCGGCCATGTACGGCTCGGCGTAGGCCATCCACGGGCCTTCGTGGTCGGGCACCAGCACCGCGTACCCGCGCAGCGCGGCCAGCTGGGTGGTCGGCGGGAAGAAGTCGGTCATGTTGGTATCGAGCGTGAGCCCGTGCGAGAGCGTGTATCCCGGCGTGCAGGCCCGGCCGAGCGCATCGATGGGCAGGTTGTTGACCAGTACCGGGCGGTCTCCCGGCCCGGTCCAGTCGGCGGCGGGCACGATCAGGGTGGCGGTGGTGAACGACGGCCTGCCCTGGGCGTCGGAGGTGCGGAATTTCAGCAGCGCGGCCGAGCGCAACGGGACCAGGGTGAGCAGGCCCGCGGTCGCGGTGATGTCGCGGACCTCGATCAGCTCACCGGGTGCCAGCTCGGCCAGCCCGTCGGGCCACTGATCGAACATCGCGTCGCCGACCGGTGACGGCAGCACCGCCGCGTGCAGGGCGGCCAGTTCGGCCTCGGAATCACCGGCCGCGGCATCGGTCTGGATCGGGGACGGCAGGATCTGGTCGATCCAGCGCTGGATATCGGGCAGGAAACCGGGCGAACCGGGTTGTGGCACCGGGAATTCCGGTGTCGGCGGCGGATCGGCCGCGGCGGTGCCGACGGTGACCGAGCACAGTAATACGAGCGAACCGAGGAGAACACGCACAGATCTCATAGCACACACGCCTTCGGGTGGCGACGGAATCGTCGACAGACGTGACGCGTTGCGGTGCTTCGATTTCCGCCGAATCTCCCCCAAGAACGCCCGCCGTCAGTGCACTCACGGTAGCCCGCGCGGGCGCGCGGCCAAGCCGTCGTGCCCGACTCGTGTGCGCACCGCCGCCCGATCGCAACCTCGGGCGCGCCCGATCAGCAGGTGCTGGGTGCGGGTTCTCCACGCAGGCGCGCGTCCAGCCAGCCCACCGCCCCGGGCAGACCGAGCACGGCCGCGGTGAGATGGTCCGGGGTCGGCGTGGATTGGGTGACCACCGGCGCGCCCGCCACACACCAGCGGCGCATGGTGTCGGTGATGGCGTCGACGGGGATCAGGCCGTCGATGGGCGAATGCCATTCGAAGACCGGCATGGTGGGCGCGCCGTCGTAGAGCGCGAGGCTGTTCTCCTCCACCACCGCGCGGGCCTGCGGGTCGTCGACCAGGGAGGTGGTCGCGGCGAAGTCGAGAATGCCGTGTCCCGCACCGGTACTGAGGATGTCGTTGGTGCAGGCGTTCGCGATGGCGGCGCGGGCGGCCAGGCCACGGGCGTTCATCTGGTCGCTGATCGGGAACCGTTCGGGATACTCGCGTTCCAGCCCGATCCCCGCGGCCAGCGCCAGCCCGAACACCGGGTGCGAGCCGAAACCGAGCCCTTCCAGCATCGAGACCAGGTTCATCGGCACCCCGCCCATGGCCGCACCGGCGATCTCGACCTCGGGCGCGTAGGTGGGTTGCAGGGCCGCCGCCCACGCGGTCGCCATGCCGCCGCCGGAGTAGCCCGCCATCGCGACCCGGCTGTGCTGCACGCGCAACTGCTCCACCTGACGGATGGCCCGGATGCCGTCGAGGGTGACCTGTCCGCCCAGCTTCGCCGCGCCGTAGGCGTAGTTCGGGCCGAGATGGTCGGGCAGGGCCATCGTCCA
The DNA here is from genome assembly GCF_053602435.1 of Nocardia sp. NPDC004415. Lineage (NCBI taxonomy): Bacteria > Bacillati > Actinomycetota > Actinomycetes > Mycobacteriales > Nocardiaceae > Nocardia > Nocardia sp. NPDC004415. The sequence goes on along the minus strand of NZ_JBSGDP010000016.1, from coordinate 101,745 downwards.
GCCGCGGCGCAGCGCCACGTTCCAGAACACCGCCTCGCGCACCATGAGATTCGGGTCGTCGGTGTAGAGCACCTTGGACACCGAGCACTGCACGCCGAGCCCGTTGATGATGTGCTGATACGACAGCACCGGCGCGTCGGGCTGCTGGTTGTTCGGCTGCAGCACGGTGGTGGTGGCCGCGATCGGCTCGCCCGCGGAGTTGGTGGAACGGAACTGGATGAGGGTGACCGTGGTGTCGGGGAACATCGCCAGCGGCGGCATCGACCGCACCGCGAGCACGTCACCGGGCCGGTGATCGGCCAGGCCGGCGGGCTGACCGTACATCGGGTCGGGATCGGCGCTCGGGTAGAGCGGGGTGCCGTGGCTCGCGGCAGGGGTCACCGCGAGCAGCGCCGCCACCATCGTCGCGAGCAGTGTCCGGCGCGGCCGACTACGTCGCGCCGCGGCAATCCAGGTCATCCGGCTGTCCCTCCCGTGTCGCTGCCGTCACCGCCGATCCTGACCGGTACCGTGGCCCGTCGGAACCCCATCCCGGCAAGATCGGCGCGGCTCACAATCGCCGCCCGGCGATGCTGTGGCCGGAAGCAAGCCCTGTACCGCGCCCGCTGGGGTCGACGCACGCGACCGGCCGGGCGAACTGTGAGATCTCCAGGCGAAGACCAGAACATGTTCCACTCGATGGCCGGGGTCCTACCGTCGAGTAGGAAGGCGCCCACCAGCGCCGGGGCAGAAGGAGCACGCCATGATTCGCACCGACGAGAACATTGCCGCGACCTCCCAGCCGGTCGACCGGAGCGAAATACCCACGCGGCGGATCACGGTCTACTTCGATGGCCCCACCCCCGCGGACGTGCTGGTGCTGCGTTACGCCGCCACCCAGGCCGAAGCCTGGGAGTTCACCTCCGCGGCGGTCGCGGCCGGGCTGCTGGTCACCGTGGACGGCCAGGTCGGCCCCGGTTTACGCCGCCTGCCCTGCCGCTCACTCTGGCACTGAGCCCGCGCGAGCACCGGCACGGCCCCGGCCGCCGCACTAGGCTGGCCGGGCGGCCCGTACCGGTGCCGCGGGAACAGGAGGCGTTCGTGATCCGGTGGTACCACCCCGCGCTGGCCGTCTGCGTGGCCGCCGCGCTCGCCGGCTGCGGTCCCGCCGACGAGCCCACCGCGTCCGCCTCGACGACGACCACGACCACCACGCCGCCGCGCACCACCCCGCGCGTCCCCGCCACCATCGCACCGCCGACCACCACGGTCGACCCCTATGCCGGGCAGCCGCTCATCGATCACGTGAGCTGGACCGAGAACGTCGACGGCCCCCGCCTGCAGATCTTCCCGACCGTCGCGGGCCGCAAGACCGCGGCGCCGGGGGCCGATCAGCTCGCCTGGGGCGAGGTCCTGGCGGCGGACGCCACCGCGGATTCCCCCGGCATGTTCGACCAGTTCCGCTGCCACTGGGTCTGGGCCAGGATGGTGGCACCGGACAAGCCGAGCTGGAATCTCGAACCCTGGCGACCCGATGTCGGCTACCCGGCCACGGTGTCGGCCAACTGCAATCCCGGCGGCCCGGAACGCTGACCGCCCCGAAAGGAGCACCTCGCATGCGCATCGTCATCGCCGGTGGACACGGCAAGATCGCTCTGTTGCTCGCCCAGCGGCTCACCCGCCGCGGCGACCGGGTCCATGCCCTGATCCGCGACCCCGCCCAGGCCGCCGACGTCGCCGCCACCGGTGGCGTCCCGGTGATCTACGACCTCGAACGCGACACCACCGACGACCTGGCCGCCGCCCTCGACGGCTCCGACGCGGTGGTCTACGCCGCGGGCGCAGGCCCGGGCAGCGGCGTCGAGCGCAAGTACACCGTGGACCTGGGCGGCTCGGTGGCGCTGGCCGACGCCGCCGAGCGCACCGGCGTGCGGCGGTTCGTGCAGATCTCCACCATGGGCGCGGGTCAGCCGCCCGCGCCCGGCACCGACGAGGTGTGGGCGGCCTATCTCGACGCTAAGACCCGCGCCGAGGACGATCTGCGGGCCCGCACCCTGGACTGGACGATCGTGCGGCCCGGCCGGCTGACCGACGCCGAAGGCAACGGTCTGGTCACGCTCGGTCCGCCGCCGATTCCGCGCGCCGACATCCCGCGCGCCGACGTGGCCGCCGCGCTCGCGTCGATCTTGGTCGCGGACAACACCTTTCGGCACACCCTCGAGCTGGTCTCCGGCACGCAGCCGATCGACACGGCGGTCGCCGCGATTTCGATAGCCGAAAATTAACTATCGCAACAGTATTCGCCGGTCGGAGTCATTCCAGATTCCACCGGTGGGCATTCCGGCGACCAAGGAATACCTATGAACCGCCGGTCACGCCATCGCCCGGGAGATCCGCCCGGCCCGCACCGCGGGGCCGCCACGGATTCGCCGCTCAGAAGCCGGGAAATGCAGCGCATCGAGACGGAATCGATCGTGCAGATGTGCTTGCATCTGAAAGTGTCCCCGTCCTAAACTCAGGGCCGCAACACAATTCAGGGGATAGTCAGGGGAGGCCGCGAGCGGCTCACCCGGGGTATTAGTTGCCCTGGGTTTGCCACTGCCTAAACACAGGGGCGCTCAAAATGAACAACACCACAGGCCGTTTCGGTCTCGCCGATCGCGCGGGGACCACCTTCCCGATCACCTCCGGGTGTTCCAGGGAGACCGCGGTCGCCTTCGTCATCGACGCCGTGGAATCCACCGGCGCGGCGACTCGCAACGACTTCGACATCGACCGGATCGTGACCACCGCGCACGAGATGGCCGACGACTGGGACCTGCAGACGCTGGCCCCCGACACCTTCTGGCGCATCGCCGCAGGCTGTATCCGCTACTGACGACAACGCCGACCGGCTCCGTGCCGGTCGGCGTCAGCGCTTCCCTGTTCGTTCAGTCGCGCTCGGCGTACTCCAGCAGGATCTCGCGCGAGCGGTCCGGCCGGGCGGCCTGCACGCTGAGCTGGTCCATGACCGACAGGTACAGCGCCAGGTCCTGCCTGCGCTCGAGGTACAGCGCGCTGGTGAGCTGCTCGAGGTAGACGATGTCGGGCAGCTCGGGTTCGGCGAAGCGCAGGATCGAGAAAGAGCTGCCCGCCGCCGCGTGCCCGCCCGCCGCGTACGGCAGGACCTGCACGGTGACATTGGGCAGCTCGGAGAGCTCGGCCAGGTAGCGCAGCTGCGCGCGGTGCACCTCGCGACCGCCGACCGGGCGGTGCAGCACGGCCTCGTCGATCACCGCCCACACCACGGGCGGGTCGACCCGGCGCAGGATGTCCTGACGCAACTGACGGACCTGGACCCGGCGTTCGGTCTCGGCGTCGTCGAACCCGAGGGTGACCATCGCCCTGGTGTACTCCGGGGTCTGCAGCAGACCCGGCACCAGTTGCGCCTCGTAGGTCCGGATCTGGCTGGCGGCCTGTTCGAGCCCGAGGTAGGTGCTGAACCACGACGGCAGCAGGTCGCTGTAGCGATGCCACCAGCCGGGTTCGCTTGCCTGCCGGGCGAGTTCGAAGAACGATTCCCGCTCGGCGACATCGTGCACCCCATAGAGGGTGAGCAGGTCGCGGATGTCGCGTTCCTTGAATCCGGTGCGGCCCAACTCGAGCCGGCTGATCTTCGCGTGGGAACCACGGATCGCGTCGCCCGCGGCCTCACGGGTGATGCCCTTGCCTTCGCGGAGCTTGCGCAACTGGCCGCCGAGTGCGATACGCAGCACGGTGGGGCCACGGTCGACAACCGGTTGTACGCGACCGATCTCGTCGGGTTCAGCCGTCATGGACGCCGATATTACCGATCACTGCGTCAGATAGTCGAACTCTCCGGCCTTCGCGCCGCGGATGAACGCGTCGATCTCGGGCCGGGTATAGAAGATCACCGAGCCCTTCGGGTCGCGCGAGTTGCGCACGGCCACCGAACCGTCGGTCGCCTCGGCGAGCTCGACGCAGTTGCCGCTGGGGTTGCTGAACGTGCTCTTGCGCCACGCGCCGACGCCCGGGCGTTCGCGCTGATCATGCTGGATTCCGGACACGCCACACTCCTCGTTCTCGAATGATGCCCATCGGTACGAAATTTGCAGATGCACGCTCAAACGTTCTTGCATCTGCATGATTCGACGCGGACACTAACACGCGGCGGCACCCGGCGCACCGGTCGGTACTTACCCGACGTCAGGACCAGCCAGGCCCCGCCCACAGGGTTGTCCAGCCCCCTGAATTCGCAAGCGCCACAAGCCGATCGGCCGCGCGACACGCCGCGAACGGGTGTGCAGATGTTCTTGCATCTGCAAACGAAGCGACCGTAGACTCAGCCCTCGAGATCACCGGAAGGTCGACGGCACACCGGCCGGACCGACCCACCGGCGCCGGATGTGAGGGGCCTCGGATGAGCAGTCCGTTTCGTACACCCCGCCGGATCTCGGCCGCCACCACGGTGGGCCTCGAGATCCCGCGACACCTCGGCGCGGCGGTAGCCCCGCCCACCGCCTGCGGCGACGAGCCGCACAGCCTCACCTATCGCCAGGCGCGCGAGATGCTGCGCCAGCACGATGTGCACGGCCCCCAGTGCAGGCAGTGGCTGGCCGCGGCGGCCTATCTCTCGGCCGGCCTCGACGACGAATAGTCCGTAACTTCTCCGTGCTGGTCAGCGCCGCGTTCGCGGGGCATGCTGGTAGTCGTACGGCCCGTGCGACCCGAGTGAGTGGCCCATGCGGATAGCGGAGATCCTGCGGAACAAGGGAGCGGCGGTGGCGACCGTGCCACCGCAGACCACGGTGCGCGCCCTGCTCGGCGTCCTGGCCGGGCACAATATCGGCGCGGTGGTGGTCTCCCCCGACGGCGCGACGATCAGCGGAATCGTCTCCGAACGCGATGTGGTGCGCCGCCTCGACCGTGACGGCGCGGCCCTGCTCGACCGCCCGGTCGCCGAGATCATGACCGTGCGGGTGCGCACCTGCGGGCCCGACGACCACGTCTCCTCACTGCGCCACATCATGACCGACCACCGGATCCGGCACATGCCGGTGGTGCGCGAGGACCGCCTGGTCGGCATCGTGAGCATCGGCGACGTGGTCAAGAGCGAGATCACCGAACTCGCCGAGGAACGCGGGCACCTGGTCGACTATCTGCAGGGCAGATACTGACCGCCTCGACCGTTGTCGAGGCCGAAATGTGTTGTCCGCGCGTATCGTTGAACGCGTGCACCCCCTCCGGCCCGAGCTCGCCGCCGTTCCGGCGACCCGGCACTCGCCGGTGCCCGCCACGGTCCGGGCGCGCTTCCCCGCGCTGGGCGAGACGGGCGTGGTCTATCTCGACAGTGCCGCCACCACGCAGAAGCCGGAGTCCGTCATCGCCGCGGTCACCGGCTACCACCGCGCGCGAACGGCCAACGCGGGCCGGGGCACCTACGGCTGGGCGACGACGCTGGCCGCCCGGGTCGAGGCGATCCGGGCGCGGGCGGCCGGTTTCCTCGGGGCACGCCATCCCGACGAGATCGTGTTCACCAGCGGGGCCACCGCGGCACTGGGCACGGTCGCGCACAGCTGGGGCCTGACCGGGCTCGCCGACGGCGACGAGATCCTCTACAACCCCGCCGACCACGCCGCCAATGTGCTGCCCTGGCATCACCTGCGCGACACCCTCGCGCATTTCGGCCGCCGGATCGTACTGCGGCCGTATCGCAGCACCCGCTCCGGCGAGGCCGATATCGACGACATCCTCGCCCAGGTGGGTCCGCGCACACGGTTGATCACCACGACGCACCTGCATCACGTGTACGGCGGGCTGACCACACTCGAGGAGCTGCGCGGCCGGATCGATCCGGAGATCCTGCTGTGCTTCGACTGCTCGCAGAGCGGCGGTCACCTGCCGGTCGACCTCACCGCGCTCGGTGCCGATTTCGCCGTGTTCGCCGGGCACAAGATGTTCGGCGCGCCCGGGGTCGGGCTGCTGTACTGCCATCGGCGCGTGCACGAGCGGTTGCGCCCGTTCCTGCCCGGGGGTGGGTCGGGCGTGCGGGTCACCGAGACGGGGCTGCGGGGGTCCGGGATGCCCGCGCTGCTGGAGGGCGGGACGCTGAACCTGCCCGGAATACTCTCGCTCGCACCGGCTTTCGACCTGCTCGACGAGATCGGCCTGCCCGCGATCGCCGCGCACAACCAGGAACTGACGCTGCGTCTGGTCGAGGGCCTGCGCCCGCTGCCCGGGCTGGAGTTCCTGCCCGGACCCGCCCACGCGGACTGTGCCGTCGGCTACGGCATCGTCTCGTTCACCCTCGACGGGATCAGCGCGGCCGATCTCGGATTCGTGCTGGCCGAGGACGGTTTCCTGGTCCGCACGGGTGCGCACTGTGTGCCCGCGGCCGAGGACGGGGCCGGTTCGGTGCGGGTGAGCACCCATCTCTACACGACCCTCGCCGAGATCGACCGTTTCCTCGACTGTGTGGCCGGTATCGCCGGTCACCGGCGCTGAGCCACGACCTGTCCCCGAGCCGAGGAGCACTGATGGGTACGCCTCCCGCGCAGAACTACGATCGCCGCGCCACGGCCCGGATCCTGGCCCGGCTGGCCGAGCCCGGACTGTTCGCCGCCACCGAGGCCGCCGTGCCGGTGCGGATCACGGTGCGCGCCAGTGCCTTACGGCCGAAACCCGGGCGGGCGCTGACCGAATCCCAGCGGCTGTATCTGGAACGGTTCATGCGGCCGTGCCTGCCGGAACAGGTCACCAGCGCCACCCACCGGCTCACCTGGACCGACTCGGCGGGTATCCCGAACACCGGCTACGTCCACGACGCGGGTGCCGGGCCCGAACTCGCCGTCGTCGCCAGGGAGACCGTGCTGGCGCTGTGGCGCGCGGTGGCCGGATCGGGACTGGCCGAGCGGGCCGCCGCGCTCCCGGCGCCGGACCGGGCGGTGCTGCTGGGCACCACGACCGATCACGAGCCGGTCGAGATCGTCCGCGTCGGGATCGAGGCGGCGGGGCGCGCGCTGGTGCAGCACGGGCTCATCGCCGGGGACACCCCCTATCGCGGCATCGTCGAATTCGCCACCGGCCTGCGGGATTCGGGGATCTTCGCCGCGGTCGCGACGAGGTGGTTCTGGGAACTGCAAGCCTCCACGTTCCGGCGCGGGATGATTCCGGTGCGGTTGGAGACCCTGCCCGGCGGCCGGGTGCGCTACACCGCCGAGTCGCTCGCGCTGCTGCGTGCGATGAAGGACGCCACCGTCGCGGACGCCCACGCGGTGATGCGCCGCGCCACGACCGAGGAGGGACTCGATACCGAGGCCGCCGTCGCGAAGTATCACGACGACCTCGATCTGATCTCGCGCCAGTACGCGCTGCTGGCGCCCGGCACCGTCCCCGCGTGCCCGGCGGCGGCCGACACCGGCGGGTCATCGGTGCTCGTGGCGGTCGTGGACCGCTTCGTCGAGACCTTCACCGACCTGGCGGGCACGGTCGAACTCGTCACCGACACCTCCCCGGCCCCACCGGCCACCTCGCACGGCGACGACGGCGTCTTCTTCGTGCCCGACATGAGCTGCAAGCACTGCGTGCGTACCATCACCGCGCTGCTGGAGTCGATGCAGATCCCGGTGCTGGCGATCGATCTGGAGTCCAAGCGGGTGGCGGCGCGCATCCGCAGCCCACGGCACCGGTTCCGGGTCTTCGAGGCACTGCGCGACGGCGGCTACAACCCTGTCGACGAGGCGCCCGCGCCGCTGCCCGGCGCGTCGGTGGGATGACCCCGCCCGCCGTTCCCGCCGCTCTCGCCCCGCTGGTCGCCGCGTTCGTCGACGACCGGGCCGCGGCGCGTGAGGCGCTGCGGCGGTTCGGGTCACCGCTGCACCTGGTGTTCCCGCAGGTGTTCGCCGCCAATCTGGCCGCCCTGCGCGGCGTGCTCGACGCCGCCGGGCTCGGGTACCGGATCTGCTACGCGCACAAGGTGAATCGCTCCGCGGCCTTCGCCCGGACTGCGGCGCAGGCGGGCATCGGCATCGATGTCGCGTCGGTGCCGGAGCTGCGGTCGGCGCGGGCGGCGGGGTTCGCGGCCGAGCGGATCGAGGTCACCGGACCCAAGGGCATCACGCTGCTCACGGCGGCCTGCGCGGCGGGGGTGACGGTCAATGTCGACAATCTCTGGGAGCTCGAGACCCTCGCCGGGCTCGGTCCGGCCGCGGTGCTGGTACGGGTGTCGGGATTCGCGGGCAGCGCGCCGAGCCGGTTCGGGGTCGACCTCGCCGAGATCGACAGCGCCCTGGATCTGCTCGTGCGGCATCGGGACCGGCTGCGCCTGCGCGGGTTCGCCTTCCATCTCGACACCGCCTCGACCGCGGAGCGGGTGCGCGCGGTCGCGGACTGCCTGGAACTGGTCGAGCGCGCCTACGCGCGCGGCCTGGCACCGACGGTGCTCGACATCGGCGGCGGCCTGCGCCAGGTCTTCACCGGCGACCCCACCGGGTACGACGCCTACGACACCGCCCTGCGCGCGGGCCTGCTCGGTCAGGGGCCCGCGCTGCACTGGGGCGGCAACACCTTCGGCTATCACGTGAGCGACGGCACGGTGCACGGGCGCGCCGTGTTCCACAAGTACGCCAATATCGACCCGGCCCCGGCCCTGCTCGCCGAGCTGCTCGCGGCACCGCTGCCGGGGCACGGCGGCCGCGCGTTGAGCCGGGTGCTCGCCGACAATCTGCTCGAACTCTGGCTCGAGCCGGGCAAGGCGCTCGTGGATCGGGCCGGGATCACAGTGGCCCAGGTCGAATTCGTCAAACGGACCGGTGCCGGCGCGACGCTGGTGCATCTGAATCTGAGTCGCGACACCGTCACCGCCGCCGATCAGGAGGTGCTCATCGACCCGATCGTGCTCACCGACGCGACCGGAACCGGTCCCGCCGGGGTGTATTTCGCCGGACACCTGTGCCTGGAACGGGACCTGGTGACCCAGCGACAGGTCCGTGTCGAGCAGCTGCCCGTGCCGGGCGACGCGGTGGTGTTCGCCAATACCGCCGCCTATCTCACGGACCTGTCGGCGGCGAGCGCCGCGATGCATCCGATCCCGGTGAAGGTGGCGGTGACGCGCGCGGACGCCGGGTACGTGCTGTGCCCCGATGCCGGATACCGGCCCGGGGAGCGGTGATGATCTATTCCCACATCACCGAGCTGATCGGTGACACTCCCCTGCTCCGGCTCGATCCGGCGGTGCACGGCCTCGCCGAGGTCGAGCTGTACGCGAAGCTGGAGTCGCACAACCCGTTCGGTTCGGTGAAGGATCGGGTCGCCTGGGCGATGATCCGCGACGACCTCGCCGGGATCACCGCCGAGAACCGGTCGCTCATCGAGGCGTCCAGCGGTAATACCGCCAAGGCGTTGCGGGTGCTCGGCGCCCTGCACGGGGTGCCGCTGCGCGCGGTGACCAATCGCATCCGGGTCACCGAGGTCCGTCAGCTGTTGCAGCTGCTCGGTACCGAGATCGTGGAGCTGCCCGGGCTGTCGGAATGCCCCGATCCACAAGCGGCCGACGATGTCTCGGCGGTGATCGAGCAGACGATCGGTCAGGCGCCGGGGCGCTGGTTCCATCCCTCGCAGTACACCAGCGAGCGCAATGTGGCGGCCCATCACGACGGCACCGGCGCCGAGATCGCCGCCGACCTCGCCGCGGCCGGTATCGCCACCCTGGACTATCTCGTGGGCGGCCTGGGCACCACCGGCTCGACCCGCGGCACCGCGACCGCGTTGCGCGTCCACCATCGCGCGCTGCGCACCGTCGGGGTGGTCTCCGACCGGTTCGACTTCATTCCCGGCATCCGGTCCGAGCGCGAGATGTGGGAGGTCGGGCTGTTCCAGCCGGGGTTCTACGACGAGATCGTCACCGTCGACTCCGCGACCGCGATCGAGGCCACCCTCACCCTGGCCCGCGGCTTCGGGGTCCTCGCCGGACCGACCAGCGGCGCGGCCTACGCGGCGGCCCTGCGCGCGCTCGCGGCCGCGCCCCGCCCCGCGGACAGGCCGCTGGTGGCCGTGCTCATCGTCTGCGACCGGCTCGAACCGTATCTGTCCTATCTCGCCCAGCGCAGGCCCGACCTGTTCGGCAAGCCCGCCGCGCCCGCGGCGCCGGGTCCCGGCGACGCCGCCCCGGCGCTGTCCCCCGCCGAACTGGCCGAGCTCGACCGCACCGGCCGGCCCACCGTCGTCGACACCCGCGGCGCGATGGCCTATCGGGTCGGGCACGTCCCCGGCGCCGTGAACATTCGCGACGACCAGCTCGACGACCTGCTCACCCAGGGCATCCCGTTCCCCCGGTCGCGGCCGGTGGTGTTCGTGTGCCCGGTGGGCGAGACCTCCCAGCGCTTCGCCGCCGTGACACGGCGGGCCGGATTCGACGCGTTCAGCCTCGACGGGGGCATCGTCGCCTGGCGTGACGCGGGGCTGCCGCTGGAACGTGGCTGATCAGAGCAGTATTCGGGCTGTCCGGCGGGCGGTGCCCACCGATCGGCGGCCGGTGGTGGCCAGCAGCGCGGTCAGCGGGCCGCGGTAGCCGTCGGCCAGCAGGGTGACCACGCCGCGGAAGCGGTCGACGAACCGCGCGGCGGTCTCCTCGTCGAAGCGTGCGAGCGGATAGCAGAACGAGCCGTCGATCCCGGCGGGCGCGCCGAGCGGGTCGTAGTGGTCGGTCAAGCCGAACTCGAGATCGTGTTTGGCCCGCACCACGCCCGTGGGGATCTCGGTGATCGACAGCACCTGTGCGGCAGCGGGTTCGGCGGAGGCGACAGCGGGCGTCGCGGCACGCTGCAGGATCAGTGTCGCCTGGAACAGCGGGAGGGCGGCGTCCTGGAGCAGACAGCGCTTGAGTCGCGGGGTGGGGGTGTCGGGGTGGGCGTAGGCCGCCAGCGCGACCCGCCGGACCTGTTCGAGCAGGTCCTCGACATCGGCGGCGCGGTCAAGGCGCACGCGCATCAGCACGTCGTCGGAGAAGTTGCCGACCAGCTCGTCGAGCAACCGGTGTTCGCGCCCGGACACCGCGGTCGCCACCGTCACGTCGGCGCTGCCCGCGAAGGCGCCGACGGTCACCGCGAAGGCCGCCTGCAGCACCATGAACAGGCTGGCCCGACCGTCCTGGGCCAGTTGCAGCAGCCCCGCGTGGGTGCGCGCGTCGAAGGACAGCGGGAGCAGCGCGCCCGCCGCCGGGTCCGCCGGTGGCGAGAGCTGTTCGCGCGCGGGCAACCTCAGCTGCGCGGGCCTGCCCGCCAGCGCATTCGCCCAGTAGCGCAGCTGATGGGTGGCCCGGCTCCACTCGTCGGTGAAGTCGCCGAGCCGGTCGTGCTTCCACAGGGTGTAGTCGGTGTAACTGAGCGGCAGCGGCGCCCAGGCGGGAGCAGCGCCCGCACGGCACGCCAGGTAGGCGGTGACCAGATCGCGGATCAGCGGCCCCATCGACCGGCCGTCGACCGAGATGTGGTGCACGACCAGCACGAGCACCACCTCGTCGGGGCCGAGGACGAGCACCCGTGCCCGCACCGGCAGGTCGCGGGTGAGGTCGAAGGCCCGGCGCGCGAGGTCCGCGATCGTGGCGGCGAGTTCGGCTTCGGAGACGGCGCGTTCGGCCACGTCGATGCCGGTGCCGCGCAATCGCATGGCGCGCGCGACATTCCAGTCCGCCGAGCGGCCCAGGCGGGCGGCGTGCCACATCCGCTCCTGGGCCGGTGCCAGCGGCACGTGCGCCGGGCGCGGTCGCGGCACGGGTGCACCGGGGTCGAACACTCGCCTGCAACCTCCACGCCACCGAACAGATTCGGAACGCTAACGAGTGGAGATCAACGCAAAGTTACCTGATTGTGACCACCGTCTGTCGGCTGACCACTTTCCGGGTAAAACGCCCAAATGCCACGTTAGAGTAGGCGTCGGGAAGCGGAGCTGAGGAGCTGGTTGGTGTCCATCGGGAAATTGGTGTCGTTCGACGGGTCACGGGGATTCGGGTTCATCCGGCCCGACGACGGCGGGCCCGACGTGTTCGTCCATGTCAACGACATCGGCCTCGACGAGGACGAGCTGCGCCAGGGCCGGATCTTCGAATTCGATGTCACCGAGGGTGACCGCGGGCCCAAGGCGATCAATCTGACCGCGGTCGGTCAGGCGCCGTCGGCGGCCAAGGGCCGCAAGGCCGGTGGCCAGCGGCTCGGGTCCGAGGACATGCGCAGGCAGATCACCGAGCTGCTGCTGGAGGCCTCCCCGGCGCTCACCGCCGCCGAGATCATCACCATCCGCGACCGGTTCACCACCTTCGCCGACGAACACGGCTGGCTCGACAGCTGAGCTCCCGGTTCCTGTCGGTCCTCGGCCCTACGATCGGATCCACACCGATGAATCGGGCGTGCTCGCATCGTCGACACGGGTGAACCCCACCCGCGAGGAGGATCGATGGATCTACCGGTGCTGCCGCCAGTGCGCCCCATGCTGGCCAAGTCCACGCCGTCGCTGCCCCGCGAGCCCGGCCTGAGCTACGAGCCCAAATGGGACGGGTTCCGCTGCATCGTGTTCCGCGACGGCGAGGAGATCGAACTCGGCTCACGCAACGACCGCCCGCTCACCCGGTACTTCCCGGAGCTGGCCGAGTTGCTGAAGGCCGCGCTGCCGCCGCGCTGTGTCGTCGACGGGGAGATCGTCGTCGTCACCGACCAGGGCCTGGACTTCGACACCCTGCAGCAGCGCCTGCATCCGGCGGCGTCGCGGGTGCGGAAACTGGCCGCGGAGACACCGGCCAGTTTCGTCGCCTTCGACCTGCTCGCCCTCGACGACCGCGACCTCACCACCGCTCCGTTCACCGAGCGCCGACGCGCCCTGGAATCGCTGCTCGACGCCGCGCCGGGGCGCATCCACCTCACCCCGATCACTCACGACCCCGATGTCGCGCAGGACTGGTTCACCCGGTTCGAGGGCGCCGGTTTCGACGGGGTGATGGCCAAGGCCGACGACCTGCCGTATCTGCAGGACAAGCGGGTGATGCTCAAGGTCAAGCACGAGCGCACCGCCGACTGTGTGGTCGCCGGGTACCGGATGCACAAGGACGGCGAGGGCGTGGGCTCGCTGCTGCTGGGGCTCTTCGACGACGAGGGCAACCTGCACCACGTGGGCGTCGCCTCGAGTTTCACCGCCGCGCGCCGCCGCGAACTGCTCGGTGAACTCGCGCCGCTGCGGGACAACGCGCTGGAGAATCATCCGTGGCGCGACTGGGCCGACGCGGTCGCCCAGGCCGAGGCCGGTGGCAAGATGCCCGGCGGGCTGAGTCGCTGGTCCGGCGGCAAGGATCTGTCGTGGGTGGCGTTGCGCCCGGAGCTGGTCGCCGAGGTGCGCTACGAGCACGTCCAGTCGGGGCGGTTCCGTCACGGGGGCAGGCTGGTCCGCTTCCGCGCCGACCGCACTCCCGAGTCGTGTACCTACGCCCAGCTCGACGAGGTCGCCCCGGCCGAACTCGACGCGATCTTCGGAGCGCACCGGTGAGCGCCGCAGTGGAGCTCGAGGTCGACGGCCGCATGTTGTCGATCAGCCATCCGGACAAGGTGTACTTCAGCAAGCGCGGGGAGACCAAGCTCGACCTGGTCCGCTACTACCAGGCCGTGGCCGGGCCGTTGCTCGCGGTGATCGGGAACCGCCCGCTGCTGCTCGAGCGCTATCCCGACGGCGCCTCGGGCAAGTCGTGGTTCCAGAAGCGGGTGCCCAAATCCGCGCCCGACTGGCTGCGGACGGTGGAGGTGTCCACCCCCAACGGCACCACCAGCGACGCCCTGGTCGCCCACGACCTCGCGCACGTGCTCTGGGCGGTGAACCAGGGCTGCCTGGGCTTCCACGTGTGGCCCAACCACGTGCCCGACCTGCGGATCGCCGACGAACTGCGGATCGACCTCGATCCCTCCCCCGGCATCGGCTTCGACGATCTGCGCGTCGCCGCGGTGCGCACCCGCGAGCTGCTGGCCGAACTCGGCATCGACAGCCGGGTGAAGACCTCCGGCTCACGCGGTCTGCACATCTACGCAGCGCTCGAACCCCGCTGGGACGGCTACGAGGTGCGCGCCGCGGCGGTGGCCTTGGCGCGCGAACTCGAGCGCCGCTATCCCGAGGAGATCACCGCACAGTGGTGGAAGGAGGAACGCGGGTCGCGGGTGTTCGTGGACTTCAACCAGAACGCCCCGCACAAGACGGTGTTCGGCGCGTGGTCGGTGCGGCCGAAGGTCGGCGGGCAGGTCTCTACGCCGATCGACTGGGCCGAACTCGACACCGTGGTCCCCGACGAACTCACCCTCGCGACGGTGCCCGCGCGCCTGGCCGAACGCGGCGACCCGTGGGCCGACCGGGCACCGCAGTCGATCGCCCCACTGCTGGAGATGTCCGAACGCGACCTGGCCGGTGGCCTGATGGACGCGCCGTGGCCGCCGCAGTATCCGAAGATGCCCAACGAACCCCCGCGGGTGCAACCCAGCCGGGCCAAGAAGTCCGACTGAGCTATTCGGTCGTCCAGGGCACCCAGCTGCCGCTGCCCGCCTTGCCCTCGCACACCAGCGCGTGGTCGTCGGCGGTGCGACCGGACTTGTCCACCGACGGATCGCAGCGCGCGCCCGCCTCGTAGTACGCGCCGGAGACCCGGAACGGGCCCGACCAGCTGTGGGTGTCACCCGAGCGCAGGCACAGCAGCGTCGCGCCGTCGGCGGAAACCCCGAGCAGGCCCGCCTGCTCCGCCGCGCACGGCGTGCCCTTCAGGACCACGCTGTTGGCCGCCGGGCTCGGGACCACCGCGGGGACCGCGCCGGTCGCCGCGGGCGTGCCGTGTGCCGAGACCACCGGTGTCGGTGCCGTCGTCGTCGCGGTGGACTGGGCGAGGCTGGGCAGCGAGACCTCGAAGCCCCCGTACACGGCCAGCCCCACCGTCGCCACCGCGGCGACCTCGGCGATGCCGAGCAGCAACGCCAGCACGGCGATCCCGCGTCCGCGCGGATGCCCGAACGACAGCAGCCCGAACACGATCGCGATCGGGAACAGCAGCACCAGCGCGGCTGCCAGCGCCACCATGGCGTACGGGTTCACCCGGGGCTGGTCGGCCGCTCGTCCCCCGTGGCCGTCGTCGGTGCTCGCGTGCGGCCAGCGCTGGCCGTTCCACCGGCGATCGTCCACGTCCTCCTCGGGGTCGTCGTCCCATTGCTCGTACCGTGCCATCAACCCCGGGTCCCTCTGTCGAAATCTGTCCCCGGCCACGCGAACGAGCCCGCTCGCGACGCCGGGTTACGCGAAGAGGATAAGGACTGGTGATCGGTGAGTTGAGCACAACCGGCAAATGTGTCAGCGCACGCACACCACCGGCTCGACAGGCATCGACCCGGGTAACGAACCGGCAAACCCCTTTGCCCAGCCGGCGGGTCCGGGTCCATGCTGGTCATCAGGGGGACCGGCGAGCAGCCCGAGATCGCGAGGAGGACCCCATGTCCGGCAGCACCCCTTCGGCAGACCAGCGGGCCTGGCACGCGCAGGCGGGCGATCTGCTCGCCGACGACTACAACGTGCCGGGCATCATCGCGTGCGCGATCGGCGTCGTGGGCCTGGCGTGCACGCTCGTCGCCGCGGGTTCCGGCAATATCGGCTGGGCCGTGGTCGGCGCGATCGGGACCGCGGTGTTCCTGCTCGGCGGCGCCGGGGCACTGCTGTTCGAGCATCGGCGCGAACAGCACATCGAAGTGGCCTACGGGCGCAGCGGGCACGCTCCCGGTCATCGCGGACCGCAGCGCTACAGCGTCCGCGACATCGAGATGCCGCCGCCGCGCGGGCACGACGGCTAGCCGCGCACCACCGGCATCGTCTCGGTCATCACGGTGAGCAGGGTGTCGGCCAGCAGCCGGTGCACCTGCTCCCTGGTCAGCGTGCCGCGGGTGATCCACTCACGACCGGCGACCTTCACCATGCCCGCGTAGGCCAGGATCAGTGCGCGCAAACGTGCATCGTCTGCCATATCGGCACGGCCGATCATCATCAGCATGCGTTCGGCGGCGGCGTCGTCGGCCTGGTCGAGGATCTGCTGGACCTCCGGGTCGTCACCGACGCCTTCGTGGCTGGTGACCTTCACCCAGGTGGTGCCGTGCTCGGCGATGGTGTCGAGCAGCCAGCCCACGATCGAGTCGACCCGTTCGCGCGGGGTGCCCTGCGGGATCGAGACCTTCTCCGCGCGCGGCAGGGTCACCATGCGGCGCACCACGGCCAGATACAGGTCGCGCTTGTTGCCGAAATAGTGGTTGATCAGGCCGCGCGCGACACCGGCGCGCTGCGCGAGTTCCGCGGTCGACACCGCCGCGTAGGGGCGTTCGCCGAACATGTCGATGGCACAGGCCAGGATCTGCGCGCGGCGCTCGTCGGGTTCGAGCCTGCGCCTGCGTGGCGCGTCTGCGGTGTCGGTATCCAGCGGGGAAATCGGGCTGCTCCGTCGCGTTCGTCGGGGTGCCGCGCGGTTGCGGCAGCGGCAGACCACGATACCCAGCGGGTACGGCACGCGGCCAATGCGACAATAGAGGGCGCCCACGCCCCCGCACGAAGGAATGCCGCAGTCCCCGATGACCGAGAAGACGATCGATCCGGACGAGTTGGCGACCTGTTTACGGGTGCTGGAACAGGCCGGACACCTGGAGAAGGAACACCCTGACTCGATCGCGGTGCAGCGCGCCGTCGGGCACATGTTCAAAAAGCTCAAGCAGCGGCGCCGCATCGAGGCGCGCGAGCAGGTCGCCAGCGCCGATCGCGCCGTGATCGCCGCCACCGCGACCGGCTCACCGCAGCGCATCGACGACGAGACCGCGGGCATCCCGATCAGCTCGGCAACCACCGGCGCGAGCGCGGGCACACTGCTCAAGCCGCGCCCCTGCTACATCTGCAAGCAGCGCTACACCCAGGTCGACGCCTTCTACCACCAGCTGTGCCCCGAATGCGCGGCATCGAGCCACGCCAAGCGCGACGCGCGCACCGACCTCACCGGCAAACGCGCCCTGCTCACCGGCGGCCGCGCCAAGATCGGCATGTACATCGCGTTGCGCCTGCTGCGCGACGGCGCGCACACCACCATCACCACCCGCTTCCCCAACGACGCCATCCGCCGCTTCGCCGCCATGGAGGACAGCGCCGACTGGCTGCACCGGCTGCGGATCGTCGGCATCGATCTGCGTGATCCCGCGCAGGTGGTCGCCCTGGCCGACGATGTGGCCGCCCAGGGTCCCCTGGACATCCTGATCAACAACGCCGCCCAGACCGTGCGCCGCTCGGCGGGCGCCTACAGCGCCCTGGTCGACGCCGAGACCGCGCCGCTGCCCGCGGGCACGCTGCCCGAGATGGTCACCTTCGGCAAGACGATGCAGGCGCATCCGACCGCGCTCACCGCCTCGCTGACGCCGTCGCTGTCGGCCGGTGACGTGGCCGAACTAGCTCTGGTCGCGGGTTCGGCGACGCCGGAGCGCATCGCGCGCGGCGTGGCGATCGACGCGGGTGGGCTGGTCCCCGACCTGGCGCACACCAACAGCTGGGTGCAGACTGTCGGCGAGGTGGAGGCCACCGAACTGCTCGAGGTGCAGCTGTGCAACTCGGTCGCGCCGTTCATCCTGGTCTCGCGGCTGCGGTCGGCGATGGCCGCGGCGGCGGGCAAGCGCAAGTACGTGGTGAACGTCTCGGCGATGGAGGGCCAGTTCGGCCGCGGTTACAAGGGTCCGGGCCACCCGCACACCAATATGGCCAAGGCCGCGCTGAACATGCTCACCCGCACCAGCGCGCTGGAGATGTTCGAGGCCGATTCGATCCTGATGACCGCCGTCGACACCGGCTGGATCACCGACGAGCGCCCGCACTACACCAAGATGCGCCTGGCCGAGGAGGGCTTCCACGCCCCGCTCGATCTCGTCGACGGCGCGGCCCGCGTCTACGACCCGATCGTGCAGGGCGAGAACGGTGTCGACCTGTACGGCTGTTTCCTGAAGGATTACCGGCCCTCGCCCTGGTGAGCCGCGATCCAAGCGATGCCGAACCGGAATGTCGATCATGATTCCGGTCGGTGACGGCACACATATCCTGAACAGGTGCCGTACCGGGTGTTGGCCGATCTGATCGCCGTCACCCACGTCGCGTTCATCGCGTACGTGGTCGCCGGTGGTTTCCTGGCGTGGCGGTGGCCGCGCACGATCGGCGCGCACGCGATCGCCGTGGCCTGGGGGTTCGGCACCATTCTGATCGGCTTCGACTGCCCGCTGACCCACGCCGAGAACTGGGCGCGCAGGCAGGCCGCGGTGTCGGAACTGCCCGCGGCGGGGTTCATCGACCACTACCTGACCGGGGTGATCTATCCCGACAGCGCGCTCGGTCTGGTCCGGCTGCTCGCCGCGACGGCGGTGCTGGCGTCGTGGATCGGGTACGCGCGCCTGCACCACCGGCAGCGCCGGATCAGCTCAGGTGCGGTGTGATCGCCTCGGCCACCGCACCGGGCTGGTCGTCGAGGTAGAAGTGCCCGCCGGGGAAGGTCCGCAGGGTGAAGCCGCCGTCGGTCACCTGGGCCCACTGTTCGGCCTGGGCCACCGTGGTGGTCGGGTCCGCGGTGGAGATCAGGGTGAGGACCGGGCAGCGCAGGGCCGGTGCCGGACGTTGCCGGTAGGTTTCCACCGCCTGATAGTCGGCGCGCAGCGCGGGCAGTACCAGTTCGGCGAGGCCCGGTTCGGCGCGCAGGACGGCCACCGACGCCGGATCGGTGGCGAGGCGTTCCAGATCGTCGATGAGCGCGGCGTCATCGGCCCGGTGCAGGGTGCCGGTTTCTTCGTAGGCGGGCGCGGGTCGCCCGGAGACGATCAGCGCGTGCGGCGGTTGTCCGGCGGCGTCGAGGCGCACGGCCGCCTCGTAGGCCACCGTGGCACCCATGCTGTGGCCGAACAGCACCCGCGCCGGACCCGGCTGGGCGAGCAGGGCCGCGGCGATGTGGTCGGCCAGTTCGTGCAGGTCGGTGACGAGCGGGTCGCCGAGCCGGTCCTGGCGGCCGGGATACTGCACCGCGCTCACCTCGGCGCCGGGCCCGATCCGCGCGCTCAGTGTCCGGTAGTACGGGGCCGATCCGCCGCCCGGCGGGAAACACACCAGTCGCCGGTGCGGCGCGGGCTCCGGTCGCAGCACCCGAACCCATTCCCCGGCAGCGGTATTCACGCCCACCTCACACTCCTCACCCGTCGTCGCGGTCGCTAGGCTGGTCGGGGTGACCGCCGCGCGAGACCTTCTGCACGCCTACGAGGCCGGGCTGGGCGTGCCCGCGTCGGACCTGCCCGACGGGCCCGGTCCCGGAGCCCGGCTCGCCGCCACGCTACCGGTCTGGGCGCTGGCCGCGGGCTCGGTCGGCGCGGTACAGGCGGCGGCGAACCGTTTGCGCGCGACGCGAGGTCAGGCGAGTGTGCCGATCCGGCTCGATCCCGACCGGATCGCCGCGGCGTTCTCGAGCGAGCGGCTGTTCCGCCACCGCGACACCGCACCCCAGGTCTTCGCCCCGCTCTCCGGGTTCTTCCCCACCGCCGACGGCTGGGTCCGCACCCACGCCAACTATCCCCACCACCGCGACCGGCTGGCCGCGATACTCGAGCTACCCGCCGACGCGACCGCCGAGCAGGCTCGCGCGCGGCTGCGCACCTCGGCGGCGGCGGAGGTCGAGGCGGCCGCGGCGGAAGCCGGTGCCATCGCCGTGCGGCTGCGGAGCGAGGAGGAGTGGGCCGAGAGCCCGATGGGCCGGGCGGCCGCGGGTGGCGCGCTCGTCGCGATCGAACGCCGCGACCCGGCAGTCGGGCCGCCACGCGGCTCCTGGACCGAACGCCACACTCCGGAATCCTCGCTGCCGCTGCGCGGACTGCGGGTGCTCGACCTGACGCGGGTTCTCGCGGGCCCGGTCGCCACCCGCACCCTGGCCCTGCTCGGCGCCGATGTCCTGCGCGTCGACCCGCCCCGGCTACCCGAGATCGACTGGCAGTTCCTCGACACCGGCCAGGGCAAGCGGTCGACGCTGCTGGATCTGCGCACCGATCTCGCGGGATTCGAGACCCTGCTCGACGCCGCGGACGTGCTGGTCACCGGATACCGGCCGGGTGCGCTCGCCCGGGCCGGCGTCCGCGCGGCCGGGCGCCCCGGCCTGATCGAGGCTTCGGTGTCGGCCTGGGGTGTCGCCGGGCCGTGGGGTGAGCGGCGCGGGTTCGACAGCATCGTCCAAGCGGCAGCGGGGATCTCGCTCATCGAGGGCGACGCGGATCGTCCCGGCGCGCTGCCCGCACAGGCGCTCGACCACGGCTCCGGCTATCTGCTCGCCGCGGGCATGATCGACGCGCTGGCCGCGCGTTCCGGCGACGGGCTCGGCCGCACCGTCCGCGTCTCGCTCGCGCGCACCGCGTCCTGGCTGCTGGGTGCCGGTGGACGCGAGCCCGTCCACCCCGCACCGGCCGCGCCGCCCGTCTCGGCCACCGTCACCCATGCGATGACCACGACAGCGGCACCCGCACTGGTCGGCTACGACGATTACCGCTGGCCCGCACCGCCATACGGGTCCGCGCAGCCGTACTGGATCGACGCCGCGGACCACCGCCACTGACCAGCCGATGCGGCGATGCCGCCACAGCCCGTACTCACTCAGGCGCTCAGTTCCCCGCGAGCGCCCGCACTGCCGTAGCCAGCTGATCGCCGTCGGGCCCCTCCCCCGGCGTCAGCAGCCAGAGCACGCCCAGCCCCTGGACCAGCGCGAAATACAGCTGACCGAGGGCGGTGGCCTGGTGCTCGTCGAGTTCGGGATGCGCGGCCCGGACCGAGGCGGCGATATCGGCGACCGCGCCGCCGAGCTGATCGCCCAGCTGGGCACGTGCCTCCTCCGAGCGCACGATCCGCACGATGTTCTCCAGACTGGCCAGCATCGCCTCGTGGTTGCCTGCGAAGACCGCGGGCATCCCGTTCCACAGCGTGGTGAATCCGGCCAGCGGTGAGGTCCCGGCGCCCGCGGCGATCAGCGCGTCCATACCGTCGCCCATGGCGGTACCGAGCGCGTCGGCGAGCGCCTCGGTGACGAGCCGGTCCTTCGACCCGAAGTGGTAGCCGATGGCGGCCAGGCTCACGCCCGCCGCCGCGGCGATGTCGCGCGCGGTCGCCTTGGCCACGCCGCGCTCCAGGATCACTTTGCGCGCGCCCGCCAGGAGATCTTCTCGATTACCCATGGTCACCACCCTACCCGAGCGTCTTAGACATTTGTTCTAGACATTCGTGCCAACCATGTGTTAGACATATGTCTAAGACATTCGTTCATCAGATGGGAACACATCATGACCACCACCTCCCTGCACGTCCTGGTCTCCGGCGGCGGGATCGCGGGCAACGCGGTCGCACTCCAGTTGCTGCGCAGCGGTATCCGCACCACGGTGGTCGAGCGGGCCACAGCCCCCCGCCCGGGCGGCCAGGCGGTGGACCTGCGCGGGCCCAGCAAGGACGCGGCCGAGCGGATGGGCCTGCTCGACGCCATCGCGAAGCACCAGCTCGACGAGCGCGGGATGTCCTACATCGGCGATGACGGCGAGCCGTACGCGCGGATGGCGATGGAGGACTTCGACGGCGCGGGCATCGTCGCCGACATCGAGATCACCCGCGGCGATCTCAACCAGGTGCTCCTCGACGCGGTGGCCGCCGCCGACACCGGCCTGCTCGACTACCGCTACGGCGACTGGATCGAGCACATCGACCAGGACGGCACCGGCGCCACGGTCACCTTCGCCGGCGGCGGCACCGAACGCTTCGACCTGGTGATCGGCGCCGACGGCGTGCACTCGGCCACCCGCAGGCTCGCCTTCGGCCCCGAGGAGCAGTTCAGCACCAATCTCGGCGGCTACGGCGCGTTCTTCACCATGCCCAGCCCCGACGGCATCGAACCGGGCTGGTTCCAGATGCGGATGCTGCCCGGCACCATGATCGGCATCCGGCCCGACGGCGACCCGGCCACCAGCAAGGCCATCATGACCTTCCGCACCGAGGTCGATCCGGCCCTGCGCCGCGACACCGGCGCGCAGAAGGCGCTCATCCGCGCGAAGCTGGCCGACGCGGGCTGGCGCGCCCCGGAGATCCTGGCGGCCATGGAGACGGCCACCGACTTCTACTTCGACGAGGTCGCCCGCGTGGACGTGCCGGAACTGTCGGCGGGCCGGGTCACCCTCATCGGTGACGCGGGCTACTGCGGCTCCCCGCTGACCGGCATGGGCACGGCCATGGCCATCGTCGGCGCCTACGTCCTGGCCGCCGAGATCGCCGCCACCCCCGAGGATCTGGCCGGTGCGCAGCAGCGCTACCAGGCCGCGATCACCCCGTTCCTGGACAAGGCCAAGCAGATCCCCGGCGGCAGCATCAAGACGATGCTGCCCAACACCCGGCTCATGGCCGCGCTCGCGAAGGTGAACGTGCGGGTCATGATGTCGCGGCCGATGCGTCCGCTGACCAAGAAGATCTTCTTCGGCCACACCGAGGACTTCGCCCTGCCCACCTACTGATCACCGCGGGCCGGTGGCCGGGTCCGCCCGGCTACCCTCGGTGCGTGCCCCAGAAGATCTTCCTCGACGTCGACACCGGCATCGACGACTCCCTGGCCCTGCTCTACCTGCTGGCCTCGCCCGAGGCGCGCATCGTCGGCATCGCGGCGACGGCGGGCAATGTGCCCACGGCGCAGGTCGCGGCGAACACCCTCGCCATCCTGGATCTGGGACGGGCACCGCAGATCGAGGTGGCTCTCGGCGCGGCCGGACCGCTGGAGATCCCGCTGCGCACCACCGAGGACACGCACGGCCCGCAGGGTCTGGGCTATGCCGAACTGCCCGCGTCCGCGCGCCCGCTCTCGGCACACACGGCGGCGGAACTCTGGGTGGCGACGGTGCGCGAGTCGCCCGGTGAGGTGATCGGCCTGTGCACCGGCCCGCTGACCAATCTCGCGCTGGCCCTGCGCCTGGAACCCGAACTCCCCCGCCTGCTGCGCCGCCTGGTCGTCATGGGCGGCGCGTTCAACCATCCGGGCAATACGACCCCGACCAACGAGTGGAACATCCACGTCGACCCGGAAGCCGCCAAGGAGGTGTTCGACGCCTTCTCGGCGGCACCGGCCGACCGGCGGCCGCTGGTGTGCGCGCTCGACATCACCGAGACCATCGAGATGCGGCCCGAGCACCTGGTGGCGCTGGCGCAGGCCGCGGGCAGCCTGCCGCTCGAGCCGGTGGGGCACACCCATCCGCCCGAATGGCGTTCGGCGGCCACCGATCCGGTGCTGCGCTATCTCACCGACGCGGTCCGCTTCTATTTCGATTTCCACCATCTCTACGACCTGGGCTACCTGGCGCACATGCACGATCCGTTCGCCGCCGCCGTCGCGCTGGACCCCGGGCTGGCTGTCACCCGCCCCGCGACCGTCGACGTCGAGCTCACCGGCACGCTCACCCGGGCCACCACCGTGGCCGACTGGGCGGGCATGTGGGGCCGGGAACCCAATGCCGACATCGTGATCGGCACCGACCCGGCCGTCTTCTTCGACCGTCTCGTCACCCGCGTGGGCGCTCTGGCCCGCCGCCTGAGCCAGGAGCCCGCATGACCGTCGACACCGCCACCTATCTCGCGGGATTCCGCGAGCGTCTGGACCTGCCCGCGATCGTCGACGTGCACACCCATTTCATGCCCGATCAGGTGATGCGCAAGGTGTGGGCCTACTTCGACGCGGCGGGCCCGCTCACCGGCCGGCCGTGGCCGATCACCTACCGCGACGACGAGCAGGTCCGGCTGAAGACCTTGCGCGAGTTCGGTGTTCGCGCCTTCACGTCACTGGTCTACCCGCACAAGCCCGACATGGGTGCCTGGCTCAACGAGTGGACGGCCGAGTTCGCCGCCCGCACCCCCGACTGCCTGCACACGGCCACGTTCTATCCCGAACCGTCGGCGCCGGGCTATGTGCGCGAGGCGCTGGACCGGGGTGCGCGGGTCTTCAAGGTGCACATCCAGGTCGGCGCGTTCTCCCCGCTCGATCCGCTGCTCGACCCGGTGTGGGCGATCCTGGCCGAGTCGCGCACACCGATCGTCATCCATTGCGGGTCCGGGCCCGCCTCCGGCGAATTCACCGGCCCCGCCCCGATCGCCGAGCTGCTGCGCCGCCATCCGTCGCTGCGGCTGATCATCGCGCACATGGGCACCCCCGAGTACACCGAATTCCTCGACCTGGCCGAGCGGTACCCGGATCTGTTCCTCGACACCACCATGGTCTGGACCGACTTCAGCGAGGGCGGTGCCCCGTTCCCGCCCGCCGAACGCGAGCGCCTGGTGCGCTTCGGCGACCGCATCCTGTTCGGCAGCGACTTCCCCAACATCCCCTACCCGTACGCCGAGGCGATCACCGCGCTGGAACGGCTCGACCTCGGACCGGACTGGCTGCGCAAGGTGTGCCACGACAATGCGGCACGGCTGTTCGAGCTGGACTGATCAGGCGGGCATCTCCATGCCCTCGGCCAGCAGCGGCCAGGAGTTCTTGAACGCCTTCTGCCAGTAGCCCCACGAATGGGTGCCCTGGGTGGACAGGTCGAAGGTGGCCGGGATGTCGAGTTCGGCGAGACGGTCCTGCAGGTTCTGCGTGCACCAGTTGGTGGCCGCCTCGATCACCCCGCCCACCACGATCTGATTGGCCAGGCCGACCGGACCCCAGGTGATCAGGTGCGGGTCGCCGAGCTTGTCGTACTCGCCGGGCAGGCCGTTGCCGTTGGAGATGTAGAGCTTGGTGCCGCGCAGGCCCTCGGCATTGACCACGGGATCGTTGGCGGCCCAGGCGGGATCGCCGGGCGGGCCGTACATGTTCGAGGCGTCACCGCCGCCGGTCCCGACGACCACGTTCACGAACTGCCTGCCCACCGGATCGCTGATCTGCGCGCACCCGCTGTAGGCGGCGACCGAGCGGAACAGGCCGGGCTTGGCGATGGCCAGCTGCAACACGGAGGTGACCGTCATCGAATTGGCGGCGATGGCATTGCGGCCGGTGGTGTGGAACATGGCGTCGATCAAAGTGGGCAGTTCGTCGAGGAAGAAGGTGCGCCACTTGTTCACGCCCAGAGTGGGATCGGGTTCGCGCCAGTCGGTGTAGTAGCTCCAGGCGCCGCCGATCGGCATCACGACATTGACGTTCTTGGTCGCCAGGAAGTCCACCACATCGGTGTTGTGTTCCCAGGTGGCGGTGTCCTCGCCGCCGCCGGCGCCGTTGACCAGATACAGCGCGGGCCGCGGCACCGAGGCGTCGGCGGGGCGCTGCACCTTCACCGAGACATCGCGGCCCATGGCAGCGGAGTGGATCCGTACCGTCACCTGCCGCCCGGCGACCGAGACGACCTCGGCGCGGGACCCGTCGATGGCGATGGCCCGATTCGACACGGTGACACCCGGCCCCTCGGCGTGCGCCGCACCGGCCACCGCCGGACCCATCGCGACGACCATCGCCGCCACCACCGACACCGCGCTACGGCACCTCATCGATCGAACCTCCACACGCCACACTGAAAACAGACCGCTCAGTGCGGCCGGTCACAATATCGGGGCGGATCACACTGCCGTTACCTGTTTCACACCGATTCGTCACCATCGAGGCGAGCTCTGTGGTGGATCACAAAGCAGCGGCCCGATTTTCAGCCGTCGGTGAGTTTGGAGGCGTACACCGCCAGGCGGACGCGATTGCCGGTGCCGGTCTTGTCGAGCAGGTTGGCGACGTGGGTCTTGACCGTGCTCACCCCGAGGTGCAGGCGCTCGGCGATCTCCTGGTTGCCGTACCCCTCCCCGACCAGCCGGAGCACGTCGCGTTCGCGGGCGGTCAGATCCGGTGGCGCCGGGGTGGATTCGGCGGTGGGTGCCTCGATCGCGCGGGTGATCAGGCGGCGCAGCAGGGCCGGGGAGAACATCAGGTCACCGTCGACGGTGCGCCGGATGGCGTCGAGCAGGACCGCGGGCTCGGTGTCCTTGACGAAATAGCCCGCGGCACCGGCGGCGAGGGCGGGGAACAGGTGCTCGTCGTCGTCGAAAGTGGTGAGTACCAGGACTTTCGCGCGCGGTGCCGTCGCGAGGATCTGCCGGATGGCCGCGACGCCGTCGAGTCCGGGCATGCGCAGATCCATGACGACGAGATCCGGCGTGAGTTCGGCGTACTGCCGGACCGCGTCGGCTCCGTCGGCCGCCTCGCCGACGACGGACAGGTCGGTGGTGTCCTCGATGAGCATGCGCAACCCGGCGCGCACCAGGCGCTGGTCGTCGGCGAGCAGGATCGTGATCATGCGAGCTCCTCGTCTCGTGCGGTGCCGGGCAGCCAGGCGTGGACCGCCCAGCCCCGCCCGTCGGGCCCGGCCGACACCGTGCCCCGGCCAGGGCGGTGCGTTCGCGCATCCCGACGATCCCGTGCCCGGCGGCGGCCGCGGGTCCGTGGCCGCCGCTGACGATGTCGACCGCGAGTCCGCCCTCCCGCGCGCCGATCGAGAACCGCACCGGCACCGTGGGATCAGCGTGTTTCATGACATTGGTCAGCGACTCCTGGACCAGCCGTAGCAGGGTGAGCCGGGTGATCGCGTCGAGCCCGCCGAGTTCGGCCGCGAGCGTGGCCTCGACGGTGAACCCGGCGGCGCGGGTGCGGGTGAGCGCGGCGGCGATCTCGGTGCCGACGGCGTCGGCGTCGACGAGGGCGACGGTGCCGAAAGCCGGGTCACGCAGGGCCGCGAGCAGGCGGCGGATGTCGGCGAGCGCGGCCGCGGCGGTGGTGCGCACATCGTCGAGGACGGCGACCACCCGCGGGTCGGCGGTGCGGACGACATGTCCGGCCACCGAGATCCGCAGGATGATCGAGGCGATGTGATGGGCGACCACATCGTGCAGTTCCCTGGCGAGCGCGGCGCGTTCGTCGACGCGGGTGCGGGCCTCGGCGTCGGCCGCGCGCATCCGCAGGGTCGCCGCCAGATCACGCTGTCCGCGCAGGTACAGCCCGAGCAGCAGCGGCAGGCCCACATAGGCCGCGGCCTCGACCACCGTGGACGCGCGGCCGATGGAGGTGTCGTGCAGCCCCACCCGGCCCAGCACCACCGCGGCGGTCCAGCCCGCCGTGGCCACCCAGACCGTCGAGCTCCGGTGGGTGCGCGCGATGACGTCGACCAGCGCGACGGCCCCCAGATACGGCACCAGGCCGGACACGCCCCACGCGGGCGTCCGCAGCATCGGCACGGCCAGCGCCGACAGCGTCAGCGAGGTGAGCAGCGGCCATCGCGCCCCGGCGAGGAACACCACACCCGCCGTCAGCGCCAGCGCCCAATAGTGCGCGGGCACTCGGTACTGGCCCGGATACGTGCTGGCCAGCAGCAGGATCGGGATCAGCACCAGCGGCAGCACACGCAGCAGCCGGGCGGCACGGGTCGGGGTCTCGATCACGCCCCCACGGTAGGTGACCTGGTGACCTGATCTCGGCGCTAGCACGCTGTCGGCGCGTCCGCAAGGGCCGCGCGGGCGGAATCGGAGCGGCGAGGCGGGCCGCACGGCGGAGTCGCCGGTGCCGTCACTGGTCGAGGCTGGAGTTCCCACCCCGGATCGTCCACCCCCGAAGGAGTACGCGTGGTCTCGCGACGAGGATTTCTCACCGGCATGGCTCTCGCACCGGTGATCGCCGCGGCGGGCTGCGCGAACCGCACCACGGCACCCGGCACCGGTACGCGCCCGCTGCCCGTCCCGCCACTCGCCGTGCCGGTCACCGGCGCCGACGGGGTGCGCCGGTTCACCCTGCGCGCCCAGCCGGGCCGGACCGAGATGGTGCGCGGGAAGTACACCCCAACCTGGGGTTACAGCGGTGACGTCCTAGGCCCGACAGTGCGTGCCCGACGCGGGGAGCGAGTGGCGGTCACCGTCACGAACGCGCTTCCCGAAGCCACCTCCGTGCACTGGCACGGCATGCACGTTCCGGCCCGGTTCGACGGCGGTCCGCATCAGATGATCGCGCCCGGGGCGACCTGGTCACCGGAGTGGACGGTCCAGCAGCCCGCCGCCACGCTCTGGTATCACCCGCATCCGCACGGCGCCACCGAAAAGCACGTCCAGCGGGGGCTTTCCGGGTTCTTCCTGATCGACGACGAGGACGCCGACGCGCTGGACCTCCCGCACGACTACGGCGTGGACGACATTCCGCTGGTCGTCCAGGACCGCCGGTTCACCGCCGGTGGCGCGCTGGACGAATCCGATCCCACCGATGTCGGCCTGCTAGGCGACACCATCGTCACCAACGGCATCGCCGGTGCCCACTTCACCGTCACCACGCAGCGGGTCCGGCTCCGGGTGCTCAACGGGTCGTCGGGACGGCTCTACCGGCTCGCGCTCGCCGACGGACGGGGGTTCGACCTGATCGGCACCGACGGCGGGTTGCTCCCGGAACCCGTGCGGCTCACCGATATCCAGCTGAGCCCCGGTGAACGGGCGGAGATCGTGGTGACGATGTCGCCCGGTGAGAACGTCACGGTACGGTCCCTGCCGATCACCGAGCGCGCGCATATCGACCGGGCGCGCGAGTTCGGCTTCGACGACACTTTCGACCTCCTAGTACTCCGCGCCGCCGAAACCCTGCGCCCCACACCGGCGCTCCCCACGAACCTGATCCCCCTACTCCCCCTCGTCGCCCCGGACAGCGCGCCGAACCGTTCCTTCGACCTGCAGTGGTTCATGATCAACAACCACCGCATGGACATGAACCGCATCGACATGACCATCCCGCTCGGCGCGACCGAGGTCTGGACCGTCCGCAACAAGGACAACTGGCCGCACAACTTCCACGTCCACGATGTGCGATTCCAGATCGTGGCCGTCGACGGGAACCCGCCACCCCCGGCCCTGTCGGGCTGGAAGGACACCGTCTACACCGAGCCCCACCGCACCTACACCCTGGCCATGCGCTTCACCGACCACGCCGACCCGACGTTCCCGTACATGCACCACTGCCACCTGCTGCACCACGAGGACCAGGGCATGATGGGCCAGTTCCTCGTCCTGGCCCCCGGTCAGCAGCCCGCACCCATGGACATGAGCGCCATGGGCCACGGCTGACCCGCGACCGCGAAGGGTACCGCCGGGTCCGGGCATTCAGGCTCGGGCGGCGGGCGTGAGACGCAGGCGGGTCAGCACGAGGGCGCACAGGGCCAGGGCGGTGAAGGTGCGCTTCCACAGGCGGATGACGGCCTGTTCGAGGATGATGCCGATGCGGTCGGCGCAGCTCGTGGCCTCGGCGATGGCCATGCGGTCGTTGACGAGGGCGGGGTCGCTGATGATCTCGTCCAGGCGCAGGCCCGCGATGGCCTGTTCGCGGGTGAGGGGGCGCTCGGGGAGCCAGGTGAGCCGCCAGCGGCCGTCGTCACCTCGCGTGGCGTACTCGGGGGTGCGATCGCTGCCGATCGTGCGGTCCCGGTGGAAGATCGCCATCGGTGCCTCCTAGAGCGCAGGCTGTCACTTCCACCTTCCACGGTCCACGAATTTCACCGCAGGCAACAGATGGCAAATCCGGAGATCGCGGTCTATCATGCCGCGCCAACTGGCCTGATGTCCGATCACCGGTCCACGAACAGGCGGTGATCGGACGATTCAGCAAACCGGATCAGGAGTCGAAGGCTTCGAGAATCCGCTGCGCGGCGAGGGCGGGCGTGAGGGTGCCCTCGCGGACGGCGGATTCGATCCCGGAGCGCACCGCGGCGACCTCCGGGTTGTCGGCCAGGCGGCGCAGGATCTGGTCGTGGACCATGGTCCAGGTCCAGTCGACCTGTTGCCTGCGGCGCTTCTCGGCGAACTCGCCCGCGTCGGTGAGGACGCGGCGGTGTTCCAGGACGGTGTCCCAGAACTTGTCCAGCCCTTGGCCTTCCAGGCCGCTCATGGTGAGAACCGGTGGGCGCCAGAGGGCGTCGTGCGGGTGGATCAGGCGCAGCGCGCCCTGGAGTTCGCGCGCGGCGCTCTTGGCTTCCATCTCGTGCTTGCCGTCGGCCTTGTTCACCGCGACCAGCTCGGCCAGCTCGAGGACACCCTTCTTGATGCCCTGCAACTGATCTCCGGTACGGGCCAAGGTGAGGAAGCAGAACACGTCGACCATATTGGCGACGGTCACCTCGGACTGGCCGACGCCGACGGTCTCCACCAGGATCACGTCGTACCCGGCGGCCTCGAGCAGCACGATGGTCTCGCGGGTGGCCTTGGCGACACCGCCCAGCGTGCCCGCGGTCGGCGAGGGCCGGATGAAGGCGTCGGCCTCGAGCGACAGCCGCGCCATGCGGGTCTTGTCGCCGAGGATGGACCCGCCGGTCCGGGTGGAGGACGGGTCGACCGCGAGCACGGCCACCCGATGTCCCTTGCCCAGCAGGTACATGCCGAGCGCGTCGATGAAGGTCGATTTGCCGACGCCGGGCACCCCGGTGATGCCGACCCGGTTCGACACGACCGTGCCCGCCTCGGTGCCCAGCGCGAGCAGCAACTGCTGGGCCAGCTCCCGATGGTCGGCGCGGGTCGACTCGACCAGGGTGATGGCCCGGGCCAGCGCCGCGCGCTGCCCGTCCCGGATGCCCTGGGCGAGCTCTCCGACATCGATGGTCCGAACGGCCCTGGTCACGGCGCGTCCTTCGTTGCGCGGGGCGCCGACGCCCGCCGTCGTGCCGAGCCGGGGATGCGCGTCCCCGGTCGCGTGTGCGGCTTCACTCATACCGTGCCCCTCCGCCCCGCTCGGGCGCCGTCGATGCCGGCCGCCGCGCGCTCAGCGCTCATTCCGGGTTTCCGCCGCCGATCTCGTGGCCGAGCGAGGCACCCAGCTTGCGCAGCAGATCGATGGCCGCGTCGGCGATGACGGTGCCGGGCGGGAAGATCGCCGCGGCGCCCGCCTCGTACAGCTCGTCGAAGTCACCGGGCGGGATGACACCACCGACGATGACCATGATGTCGGGGCGGCCGACATCGGCCAGCGCCTGCCGCAGGGCGGGCACCAGCGTGAGGTGACCCGCAGCCAGCGAGGACACACCGACGATGTGCACGTCGTTGTCGGCCGCCTGGCGCGCCACCTCTTCGGGGGTCTGGAACAGCGGGCCCACATCGACGTCCATGCCGAGGTCGGCGAAGGCGGTGGCGATCACTTTCTGGCCGCGGTCGTGGCCGTCCTGGCCCATCTTGGCGACCAGGATGCGCGGGCGACGGCCCTCGGCGGCGGCGAACTCCTCGACCAGCTCGATGGCGGCGCCGATGTTGGACGCCTTGCCTGCTTCGTCACGGTACACACCGGAGAGCGTACGGATCTCGGCCTGATGGCGGCCGTAGACCTTCTCCAGGGCGTCGGAGATCTCGCCGACGGTGGCCTTGGCGCGGGCGGCCTCGATGGCCAGGGCGAGCAGGTTGTTCTCCATGCCGCCCTCGGACGAGGCGGCGGCGCGGGTCAGGTTGGCCAGCGCCTGTTCGACCGCGACCGAATCCCGTTCGGCGCGCAGGCGTTCCAGCTTCTCGATCTGCTCGGCGCGCACGCGCGAGTTCTCGACCTTGAGGACCTCGACCTGCTGGTCTTCTTCCACCTGGTACTTGTTGACGCCGATCACCGGCTGCTGGCCGGTGTCGATGCGCGCCTGGGTGCGCGCGGCCGCCTCTTCGATGCGCAGCTTCGGGATGCCCTCCGAGATCGCTTGGGCCATACCGCCGTGCGCCTCCACCTCGGCGATGTGCGCGCGGGCGCGTTCGGCGAGCTGGTGGGTGAGCCACTCCACGTAGTACGAGCCGCCCCACGGGTCGATCGGGCGGGTGGTGTTGGACTCCTGCTGGATCAGCAGCTGGGTGTTGCGGGCGATGCGGGCGGAGAAGTCCGTCGGCAGCGCCAGGGCCTCGTCGAGGGCGTTGGTGTGCAGCGACTGGGTGTGGCCCTGGGTCGCGGCCATCGCCTCGATGCAGGTGCGCGCCACATTGTTGTAGGCGTCCTGCGCGGTGAGCGACCAGCCGGAGGTCTGCGAATGGGTGCGCAGCGACAGCGATTTCGCGCTCTTGGGCTCGAACTTCGAGACCAGTTCGCTCCACAGCAGCCGGCCCGCGCGCAGCTTGGCGACCTCCATGAAGAAGTTCATGCCGATGGCCCAGAAGAACGACAGGCGCGGCGCGAACTTGTCGACGTCCATGCCCGCGGCGATACCGGCCCGGATGTACTCCACGCCGTCGGCGAGGGTGTAGGCCAGTTCCAGATCGGCCGTGGCTCCGGCTTCCTGGATGTGGTAGCCGGAGATGGAGATCGAGTTGAACTTCGGCATCTTGGCGCTGGTGAAGGCGAAGATGTCGGAGATGATCCGCATCGAGGGCTTGGGCGGGTAGATGTAGGTGTTGCGGACCATGAACTCCTTCAGAATGTCGTTCTGAATGGTTCCGGCCAGCTGCTCGGAGGTGACGCCCTGCTCCTCGGCGGCGACGACGTAGAGCGCCAGGATGGGCAGCACCGCGCCGTTCATGGTCATCGAGACCGACACCTGATCCAGGGGGATCTGGTCGAAGAGCTGGCGCATGTCCAGGATCGAGTCGATCGCGACACCGGCCATACCGACGTCGCCCTGCACGCGCGGATGATCGGAGTCGTAGCCGCGGTGGGTAGCCAGGTCGAAGGCGACCGAGAGGCCCTTCTGGCCCGCCTGCAGGTTGCGGCGGTAGAAGGCGTTGGAGTCGGCGGCGGTGGAGAAGCCCGCGTACTGGCGGATGGTCCACGGCTGGTTGACGTACATGGTCGGGTAGGGACCACGCAGGAACGGCGCCACGCCGGGCACGGTGTCGAGCGGATAGCCCTGCGCGACAACGGCGTCCCGGTCGGCCTTGGTGAACACCGGCGGCACGTCGATGCCCTCGGGAGTCGACCAGACCAGCTGTTCGGGGGTGGTGTGGTTGGCCGTGGCGGCCCCGGCCACGAACTCGCGCACCTGCTCGGCGCCGACCTCGGCCGCGGTGCGCGCGTGCTCGGTGAGCGGGACCTCGGCGAAACTGCCGACGATGTGCTCGATATCGGACGTGGTCATCAGGCTCCCACCTTCTCCAGCAGCTGCGACAGGACCGCGACCGCGTCGATGCGCAGGGTCAGGTACCCGTCGGGCAGCTGCGCGCCACTGAACTGCGCGACCGACTTCTCCGGTCCGGCCAGCAGCACGGTCTCGACTCCGGCACCGCGCAGGGCGTCCACGGCGGCACCGGCCTGCTCGCCGTAGCGCTTGTCGGCACCGCACAGCACGGCGATGCGCGCGCCGGATTCCGTGGCGGCGGCCGCGATCGCGTCGACGGCCAGCGGGCCGGGATTGACCGACTCGATGCCGCCGGAGGCGAGCACGTTCGCGGTGAAGATGGTGCGCGCGTTGTGTTCGGCGACCGCGCCCAGCGGCACGATCAGCGCCTTCGGGCGGGCGCCGGTGGCGGCCAGGTAGGCATCGGACCGGTTGCGCAGATCCTCGAAGGCCGCGCCGTAGCGGGCATTCGGGCCCGGCTCGCGCGCCTGCTCCGACAGCGGCGCCTCGGCCAGGTTGGGGAACTCGTTGACGCCGGTGACCGCGGCGCGCCGGTGGGCGACATCGGCGGCGCGGGTGGCGGCGGTCTCGGCGATGCGCGCCGCGAGGACCCCGGACTCCAGCGCGGCGAGATAGCCGCCCGCGGCCTCGAGTTCCTGCATGAATTCCCAGGCCTTGGCGGCGAGTTCGTCGGTGAGCGCGTCGACGTACCAGGAACCGGCGGCCGGGTCCTGGACGTGTCCGAGATGGGATTCCTCGAGCAGCAGCAGCTGGGTGTTGCGGGCCATGCGCTGGGAGAACGTCGTCGAGACGCCCAGTTCGCCCGGGGGCAGCGCCGAATCGAAGGGCAGCACGGTGACCGAGTCGGCACCGCCGACACCGGCACCGAAGGCGGCGAGGGTGGTGCGCAGCAGGTTCACCCACGGGTCGCGCTGGGTCATCATGGCGGCCGAGGTGATCGCGTGCTGGGGTGCGGCACCGAAGGCGGGGGCGCCGCACACCTGGGCCACGCGCGCCCAGAGGCGCCGGGCCGCACGGAATTTCACGATGGTGGCGAACTGGTCGTCGGTGGCGGCGAAGCGGAACTCGAGCTGACCGAACGCGTCGGCGATGTCGACCCCGGCGCCGGTGAGCAGCCGCAGATAGGCCAGGCCCGCGGCGACGGCCGCGCCCACCTCCTGCGCGTCGGCGGCACCCGCGTTGTGGAAGGCGATGCCGTCGACCGTGATCGCGCGCACCGTCTCGGGCCGGGCGGCGGCCTGCACGGCCAGGGCGAGGGTCTCGGCCTGGTCCAGGTCGTCGGCGCCGGTGAACGCGCTGGTCAGCGGGGCGGCGCCGAGGCCGACCCGGATCTGCGCGCGATCGGCGATCGAGTAGCCGTCGAGGATCTCGAACACCTTCGCGGCGGCGGCGGCCGTGGCGGGCCCGGCGACGAGAGTCAGCGGGGCCAGCTCGTACAGCAGTCCGCGCAGCGCGACGGGGATGCCGTCCACGGCCACGCCGTAGGGACCGACGCCCAGCGCGACCGCGCTGACACCGTTCTCCAGCCCGGTCAGGATCGCCCGGTTGGTGGCCTCGGCGTCGTCCTCCCCGGCGAACGCGCCGACGAACCAGCCGCGCTGCGGGTCGCGGGTGGCGTCGCCACCACGCACATAGGGGAAGGCGCCGGGCAGCGGCTGCTCGGGCAGCTCGTCGCGGCGGGTGTAGAGCGGGGCGATGGTGAGCCCGTCGTAGGTGGTCTCGTCGAGCAGGTGCTCGGGCTCGGCGGGAAGCTCGGACGCCTCGACCCGCCGCGCCTTGGCCAGGACTCCGGCCACACCTTTGCGCCATGCGGGGTACTCGGGCACCGGATCCGGTGCGAGTCCCGCCCCGGACTCTGAACCAATCGGCATAGCTGCTGCTCTCTCCTCCATCGACGAACCGGGATGAGGCCGGTTCGTCCTCGATGCTAACTGTGACACTGTGTCCGCTCGCTCGGGCCATCCCCTACCGGCCGGTACGCTTACCCGGGTGTCCCGACTGATCCGCTCCCCGCGCCTGCTCCTGGCCCTGGCCGGGGTGGCCGCGCTGTTCGTGGTGGCGATGCTGGTCCCGCTGCCCGGCCCGCAGCAGATCAGGGACTGGGCCGGGGGCGCGGGTCCGCTGCTGCCGGTGCTGTTCTTCCTCTTCTATTCCCTCGTCGCCGTCGCGCCGGTACCGCGCACCGTCCTCACCGTGACCAGCGGCGTGCTGTTCGGCCCGGTACTCGGTTCGCTGCTCGCGCTGTCGGCCACCGCGGTGAGCGCCACGATCGCGCTGCTCGGTGTGCGAGCGCTCGGGCGCGACCGGGTCGCGGCACATCTGACCCATCCGGCGGTCCGCGCGATCGACGCGCGGCTGGCCCGGCGCGGCTGGCTGGCGGTGGCGGCGTTGCGGATGATCGCGCTGGCCCCCTTCTCGGTGGTCAACTACTGCTGCGGACTGTCCTCGGTGCGGGTGCTGCCGTACCTGCTCGCCACGGTGGCCGGCTCGGCGCCCGGCACCATCGCGACGGTGGTGCTGGCCGGATCGCTGGCGGGTGACACCCATCCGATGGCCGTCACCATCTCCGCGGTGTGCCTGTCGATCGGGGTGATCGGCCTGTTCGTCGACGCACGCATGCCGCTCGACGACGACCCCCTCGCGCCCACAGCGCAGCCGGTGGCCATTACCCGCTGACCCGGCGCGCCTGCCCCCACCCGCCGCCGCCCGGCCGGATAATCCCCGGTCATGGCCATCATCGTGGGGCGCCGATCGGTTCTCACCCTGCTCGCCGGACTGCCGCTGCTGGCGGCCGCCCCGGTGCGCGCACAGTCCTCGCTCGGCCCCGGCGTCGGCCCCGACCAGGACCGCGCGCCGGTGCGCTACACGATGACCGGTTTCCGCGCCGACGACGACACCGTCCTGGCGGTGTACGAGTCCTTCGACGGCACCACGTTCACGCCGGTCAGCGAGCACGCGTTCACCCCGCCGGTCGGCCTGGTCCGCGATCCCAGCATCCTGCTGCACACCGACGGCTGGTACTACCTCACCTACACCGTGGCCGGGGACGCCACCGCGATCGGCGTGGCCCGCAGCCGCGACCGGATCACCTGGACCTTCGTGGCGAACGTGCCGATGCTGGTCGCGGGCAGGCTGGAGGGTGCCTGGGCACCGGAGTGGTATGCCGACGCCGCGGGCCGCGTCGGCATCATCGTCTCGCTGACCTGGGGTCACGGGTTCACCCCCCACCTGCTGATCCCGCTCGACGCCGGGCTCACCCAGTGGGCACCCCCGCTGCCGATGCTGGGACTGGGCCCCAGCGGGCCGGGCTCGCTGGGCTACATCGACACCACCCTCGTCCGCCGGGACGGACGCGTGTTCGCCTTCGTGAAGAACGAGGACACCAAGCTCGTCGAACTGGCCGTCGCCGATCGCCCGCTCGGCCCGTACACCGTCATCGCCCGCGGCGACTGGGCGGGCTGGGGCGGCCCGCGCGAGGGACAGTCGGTGGTCCGGCTGGCCGACGGCGGCTATCGCCTCTACCTCGACGCCTACACCGAAGGCCGCTACCTGTACAGCGACAGCTACGACGGCTTCCGCACCTGGACCCCGCCGCGCGAGGTTCCCGGCCTGTCCGGCGTGGTCCGCCACGGCACGGTGCTCGCCGAGTACGGCGGCTCCGCACCGGCCTGAACAAAAAGCCCCATACGCCAGGGGCCCCGGGTTAGTGTGGCATTCCGAAGCAATCAGAAGGTGAGTTACTTCACATCTCTAAATTCTGACTAAGACACGTTTCAGAAAACTCTCAGAGTTATAGACTCCGAGGTAGCCCAGGGTTCGCCGGCGATAACCGGCGCGGGATCCAGAGCAACATTCCCGGTGACGCAACCGCGTCCACCGCATCTCCGTGCGCGCCGTTCGCGGCTCGCAGTGCGTCATGAGGTCAGTCCGCATGGAATACACCCATCTCTCCGAATTCCAGATCCGCTCCGGCGACCTGTCGCTCTGGACTCCCGAAGTCACCGCCCCCGACGCCTGGTGCGACGACGATCGGCCGCTGGCCAGCGTGCACGAGCAGTACCTCGGCTTCCTCGATCCCGAGGACGCGCGCCCGGGACGTGGCCGCTGGATCGGCACGATCTTCGAGATGGACGCCCCGCTCGACGCCGCGGCCTGGGCCCGCACCCTCGAGCTGTGGCACGACCGCCACGAAGGCTTCCGCACCACCGTGGCCCCCACCGGCGACGGCGGCTACCACCGGATCACCACCGACCCGGGGACCGTGCGGGTCACCGCCACCGCCGTCCCCGATCTCACCGACGGTGATCTGATCAACGAATTCCTGTGCGACACACTGGAACTGCGCCTCTCGCCGCTGATCTGGCCGCACCTGCTGGTGGCCACGGTCGCCCACGACACCGACGACTTCACCGTCCTCGTCGGCGCCGACCACTCCGTCCTGGACGCCTACTCCCAGGCCGTGCTCATCCTCGAACTGCGCACCCTCTACACCGCGGTCACCACCGGCGGCGAGATCCGCGACTCGGCCACCTTCGGCAGCGCCGCCGACTACGCGGTCTTCGAGCGCGCCGCCGCCGAGGAACTCGCCCCCGACTCCCCCGCCGTCGGGGTGTGGCGCGAATTCCTGGGCACCCCGGGCTCGCCCATGCCGCGTTTCGCCGCGGGCCAGGTCGCCGAGCTCGACGGCGAGCACGCCCAGCCCAGCGTCTCGCGCACGCTGCTGGACCTGGCGCAGCTCGAGGAGGTCGAGGGCGCGCTGGACCGGATCCGGCACCGGCTGTCGGTCGCGGTGTTCGCCGCGCTGGCCACGGCGAGCCGGGAGGTGTTCGGCGAGGACCGTTTCCGGACCGTCATGCCGATCGCCACCCGGCCGGATCTGAGCTGGCTGGAGTCGATGGGCTGGTTCGTCAATGTCGTCCCGGTCGACGTCACCCTGCCGCCGGGCGCCGACATGGGTGTCGCGCTGGAGGCCACCCGCGGCGCGCTCAAGCGCGCGCACCTGTGCAACGACGCCTCCTGGGGGCGTTCGCTGGCGATGGTCGGCGCGGTGGAGGGCCCGGTCTACGGCGCCTCCTTCCTCGACATCCGCATGCTGCCGGACTACGAACTGGTCGCCGACCTGCGCGGACGGACCCTGCGCGCGGTGTCCTACTCCACCGACGAGGTCTACTTCTGGGTGGTGCGCGGCCCGGCGGGGCTGTATCTGTCCACCCGCTACCCGGCGGGTCTGCCCGCCGAGGTGATGGACCGTTTCCTCACCGAATTCGCCCGCGCGCTCTACGCGGTGACCACGATCGCGGCACCCGTCGCCGACGCCACCTCCGCCGGGACCGCGACCGCGGCGGCGATCGCGGGCTGATGCGCGCACTGCTGGCCTTCACCGGGAGCCGGGGCGACGCCCAGCCCGGCATCCTGCTGGCCCGCGAGCTGCGTGCTCGCGGGCACGCGGTGACCCTGGCCCTGTCTCCCAATCTCGTCGGTTTCGCCACCGCGCACGGCATTCCCGCGGTCGGCTTCGGCCGCGACAGCGCCGAGTTGCTGCGCACCCAGCACGAGGACCGCCGCTTCCGCAGCATGTCACCGCGTCAGCGGATGCGCGCGGTGCTGGACCTGCAGCGGCGCGGTGTGGCCGAGGCGGTGCGCGATCTGCTCGCGCTGGCCCCAGGACACGATGTGCTGGTGACCGGGATGGCCGGGGAGGAAGCGGCCGAGAAGGTGGCGCGCCGCGTCGGATTGCCGTTGGCCGCAGTGCATTTCTTCCCGATCCACCCGAGCCGTTCGGTGCCGGTGATCCCCACCGGTTGGGGCGCCCGCATGCCGCGGGGGCTCAATCGCCGGATCTGGTCCGGGTTGCGGTGGGCTCGTGACGCCGCGCTGGCCGAGCCGCTGGCCGAGTTCGGGATCGTCGAACATCCGCTGCCGGACCGCGTCTCCATCCAGGCCTACGACATCGATCTGTTCCCCGGCCTGGCCGCCGAACTGCCCGGCCGTCATCCGGTCACCGGGTTCGCCGTGGACGGCGACGGATTCCTCGCCGGGCCCGCCGACCCCGCGCTCACCGCCTGGCTCGACGCGGGGACCGCGCCGATCTATGTCGGCTTCGGGTCGATGGCCGTCGACGATCCCGCCGCCCTGGTGGCCATGCTGCGCGCGGTGTGCGCGCGGCG
Source organism: Nocardia sp. NPDC004415 (assembly GCF_053602435.1). NCBI lineage: Bacteria > Bacillati > Actinomycetota > Actinomycetes > Mycobacteriales > Nocardiaceae > Nocardia > Nocardia sp. NPDC004415. The sequence continues at coordinate 62,480 of NZ_JBSGDP010000016.1, read as the reverse complement.
CGGGCGCAGGCTGCTGCTCGCGGCGGGCTGGGCCGGGATCGCCCCGGAGGTGTCGCCGGAGGTGGCCGTCGTCGCGCAGGTCGACCACGCGGCGGTCTTCCCGCGCTGCCTGGCCGCGGTGCACCACGGTGGCGCCGGAACCACCGCCGCCGCGTTGCGAGCCGGTGTGCCGCAGGTGATCTGCTCGGTGCAGGCCGATCAGCCGTACTGGGGTCGCGCGCTCACCCGGCTCGGCCTGGCCGTCACCCGGCCCGCCGCCGCGCTCGACGCGGACGCGCTCTCGGCGCTGCTGGACCAGGTCGCCGAACCCGCCGTCCTCGCGCGGGCCGCCGCCTACGCGCGCCACTTCCCCGCCGACGGCACCGCGCGCGCCGCCGACGCGGTGGAATCGCTGCTGCCACTGCGTGTTCCGACACCCGAATTCCACCACGCGGGGAGGCCGCAATGAGCACCGACATCGCCGTCCGCACCCGCGGACTGGGCAAGTCCTACGGTGATTTCACCGCCGTCGGCAGCGTCGACCTCACCATCGAGGCCGGGACCGTCTTCGCCGTGCTCGGCCCCAACGGCGCGGGCAAGACCACCACCGTGCGCATGCTGGCCACCCTGCTGCGCCCCGATCGGGGCAGCGCGGAAGTGTTCGGCTACGACGTGGTGCGCGACGCGACCGCCGTACGGTCGATGATCGGGCTCACCGGCCAGTACGCCTCCGTCGACGAAACCCTCTCCGCCGGAGAGAATCTGCGGCTGTTCGGCCGGTTGCTCGGCCTGTCCCGGCGAGCGGCCGCCCGGCGCAGCGACGAACTGCTCGAGGAGTTCGAGCTCACCGCGGTCGCCCGGCGCAGCGTCAGCGCGTTCTCCGGTGGCATGCGCCGACGCCTCGACCTGGCCGCCACGCTCATCACCGTGCCGCCGCTGATCTTTCTCGACGAGCCGACCACCGGCCTGGACCCGCACACCCGCGATCGCATGTGGGGCATCGTGCGCGGCCTGATCGAGCGGGGCGCCACCGTCCTGCTCACCACGCAGTACCTGGAGGAGGCCGACGCCCTGGCCGACCGGATCGCGGTCATCGACCGGGGCGCGCTGGTCGCCGAGGGCACCGCCGCCGAACTCAAGTCCTCGATCGGGGACCAGGTGCTGCGCCTGGACGTCCCCGAGACCGCCGACCAGCGCCGGGCCGAGGCACTGGTGCAGGAACTGACCGGCCGGATTCCCGACGGGTCCTCCACCGGCACCCTCACCGTCGCCCTCACCGATGTGGCCGTCGCGGCCGATATCGTCGCGGCCTGCCGGGCGGCGAACATCGGCCTGCGCGGTTTCGCGGTGGACCGGCCCGATCTCAACGAGGTGTTCCTCGCCCTGACCGGCCACGCGCACACCGCCGACGCGGCCTGAGGAGAACCATGACCGTCACCACCGAGACCGCTCCCGCGCCCACCCGGGTCGTGCGCGCCCCGCGCGTCACCCGCATCGGACCCGTTGCCGCCGTGACCCATTCGCTGATGATGGCCTGGCGCGGGCTGCTCACCTTCCGGCACAGCCCACAGCTGCTCTACGACGCGCTGCTGCTGCCCATCGTCGGGCCGGTCCTGTTCGGCAGCATCTTCGGCACCGCCATCGCGGGCAGCATGCAGGCGTACCTGCCGATCATGATCCCGGGCGTGCTGGTGCAGATCGTGCTCACCTCCTCGGTCGCCACCGGCGTGCAATTGTCCGAGGACATCCACTCGGGGGTCTTCGACCGCTTCGTGGCCATGCCGATCGCCCGCTCCGCGCCCGTCGCCGGTGCGCTGCTGGCCGGGATGGTCCGGTACCTGATCGCAGCCACCACGGTGGTGATCGTGGGCCTGTGCATGGGCTATCGCCCCGAACACACCGCGGGCTTCCTGGCCGGGGCGGTGCTGGTGGTGCTGGCCACCACCGCGATCAGCTGGCTGTTCGCCTTCATCGGCGCCACCATCGCCCGGCCCGCGGCCGTGCAGGGCATGTGCATGCTGGTGCTGACCTTCCTCGGCTTCGCCTCCAACGCGCTGGTCCCCGAGGAATCCATGCCCACCTGGATGCAGCACGTCTCGGACGTGAACCCGGTGTCCTATCTGGTCTCGGCGGTGCGCACCCTCGCCGCCGACGGCGCGGTGGGCAGCGATGCCTGCTGGTCGCTGGTGGCCTCGGTGGTCGTGGTCGCCGTCTTCGCGCCGCTGACCGTGCGCACTCTCCGTTCCCGCTGAGGAGTTCTCCATGACCGTCACCTCCCCCGCCGCCGCGGTGGCCGCCGGGCCCGCCGGCCTCAACCGGATCACCGCCGACGACGACCTGTTCTTCAAGCTGCACAGCCTCTACCCGAACGCCCTGGTCAACCAGCTCGCCTACCGCTTCGACGAGCCCCTGGACCGCGCGCTGCTGCAACGCTGGCACGCGCACCTGGCCACCGGGTTCATCGCCCGCCGGGTGCGAACCACGCGCTTCCCGTTCGCGCGGGCGCACTGGGAACCGGCGACCGAAGCGCTGCCGCTGGTCTGGGCGGACGCCCCGATTCCCGACGAGCGGGTGCTGGACTGGTTCCTCGAGCAGGCCGCGGTGGAGTTCGATCCCGAACGCGGCCTGGTCTGGCAGCTCGCGGGCGCGCACACCGCCTCCGGTGGCACGGTCGTCACCCTGGTGGCCTCGCACGTCGCCTGTGACGGCGGCGGGATGATGCACGCCATCGTCGATTCCCTCGACCGGCTCGCCCGCGGCGAGGAGCCGGATCGAGCGAGCAGCGCCGGACGGCTCGTCGGTCCGGTGGCGGGTGCGGGCCGGTGGGCCGCCGATCTGGCCGACGCCCGCGGTCAGTTGCGCGCCGTCGCCCGCGGGGTGCGGGCCGCGCGGCGGGCGCGCGGCGTCAGCGAGCCCGCGCGCAATCCGCGCCCCGCCGAGCCGCGGCTGCCCCATGCCGAGACCTGGCAGGCCGCCGAGACCATCGTCCAGCTCGATCTGGACGCCTGGGACGCCGTCGCCGCGGCCCACGGCGGCACCACCAACGGCCTGCTCATCGGGGTGGCGGTGGGACTGCTCGGGCGCAGCGGCCGGGTCGCCGACGGCGCGCGGGTACGCGTGGACATCCCGCATTCGATGCGCGAGGCCGACGACCCGCGCGCCAATGCCACCACCGGCCTGCCGATCAGCGTCACCCACCGCGCCGGGCAGCGCGCCGACCTGCCCGCCGTCCGCTCCGCGCTCAAGGCCGCGGGCCTGGCCTATCGCGACCCGGCGACGATTCCGCCGATCCAGCACCTGCAGCCGGTGCAGATGCTGTTGCCGAAGGTGGTGCTGCACAAGTTCGCCCGCACCGCCAAGGCGCCCGAATGCCTGTGCACCAACATGGGCCGCACCGCCCAGAACATCGCGCGACTCGGGCCGCACCGGGCACGCGATGTCATCATGCGGCCGGTGGTGAATCCCGGTCCGGTGGAGTTGTTCCGGCAGGTGGAGGTCGGGGTGAACCTGGCCTTCTCCTGCGACGACGACACCGTCACCCTCGTGGTCACCGGTGCCGACCCCGACCGGTTCCCGACCCGCGCGGCCCTGCAGGAGCTGCTGTCCGCCGAGTTCACCGACTGGGGGCTCACGCCGCGATTCTGGTAGCCACACCGGGTACCCACCGCAAGCTTAGGCTAACCTTCATTCTGCATGTTTCGTCTGAAGGGCAGTGGCACCATGAGTTCGTTCGGCCCCGCGCAGGAAGTCCGGCCGCTCAGCGCGGCACAGCGGGAGGTCTGGTTCGCCCAGCAGTTGCTGGGTGAGGTGCCGCTCACCATCGCCCAGTACGTCGACCTCACCGGGCCGCTGGATCTGGTCGCCCACCAGGAGGCGGCGCGGCGTACCGGCCGGGATCTGGGCATGCATCAGCGCTTCGTGGTCGTCGACGGCGAACCCGGGCAGATCCACGATCCGGCGGTCCGCGACGAGATCGAGGTGATCGACCTGCGCGAGCAGGCCGACCCCGAGGCCGCCGCGCTGGCGTGGATGCGCGCCGACCAGCAGACGCCCCTCGATGTCACGGTCGATCCGCCGATGTACACCACGATTCTGCTCGTCGGTGACGACCGTCGTTTCCTCTACACCCGCGCCCATCACATCGCCCTCGACGGTTTCGGCGGCCTGCGCGTGCACGAACGCCTGGCCCTGCACTACGCCGCCCTGGTCGAGGGCATCGAGCCGCCGCGCGACACTGTCGACTCGCCGTCGCTGCTGGCCGCCGCCGACCTGGACTATCGCGCCTCGCGCCGGTTCGGGACCGACCGCGAGTACTGGCGCGCCCAGCTCGCCGAGCTGCCCGAACCGGTCACCCTGGCCGCCCGCGCCGGCGATCCCGACCCGCTGCCGCGACTGACCGGCGCGGACCTGCCCGCCACCCTGGTGACCGCGCTGCGCGAACGCGCCGACGGTCCGGGCAACGCCCCGATCATCGTGGCCGCCTTCGCCGCCTACCTGGCCAGGATGACCGGCACCGGCGCCGTCTCGCTGAGCCTGCCGATGACCGCGCGCACCACCGCCGCGCTGCGCGGATGCGCGGGCATGACCTCCACCATCGTGCCGCTGCACTGCCCGGTCGACGGCACCGTCGGCAACGCCGTGACCGCGGCGCGCGCGAGGCTGACCGGCGCACTGCGTCATCAGCGCTATCGCGGCGCGGACATGTGGCGCGACGCGGGCCGCTCGATGCGCTCGCTGGGCTTCGGCCCGGCCGTCAACATCATGAACTTCCAGCCCGAGGTGAGCTTCGGCGCCGCGCACGGCACCCTGCACGTGCTGTCCACCGGCCCGGTCGAGGACCTCGCGCTGAACCTGTACCCCGGCGCGGCAGGGCGGCTGCGCATCGACCTCGAGGCCAACCGCCACCGCTACCGCGCCGACGAACTCGACGCCCATCTGCGCCGGTTCCTGCGTTTCCTCACCGCTTTCGCCTCCGCCGACCCGGCGACCCCGGTCAGCGCGCTGCCGCTGCTCACCGATGCCGAGACCGCACAGCTGGTCCCGTGGCGCGGCGCCGAGCCGGTCACGCCGTCGACCCTGGCCGCCCTGATCGAGACCGCGGTCGCCACCAATCCGGACGGTGTCGCGATCGTCCACGGCGACCGGCGCTGGACCTACCGCGAGTTCGACGCCGAGACCACCCGGCTGGCCCGTGCGCTGCTGGCCGCGGGCGCCGGGCCCGAGACCCTGGTCGCGATGGCGGTGGAGCGCTCGGCCGAGTCGGTCGCGGCGGTCTGGGCGATCACCAAGGCCGGTGCCGGGTTCGTCCCGATCGACCCGAACTATCCGCCGGAGCGCATCGCCCACATCCTCGGCGACTGCGGTGCCGCCCTCGGCGTCACCACCGGCGCGCACCGCGCCTCGCTGCCCGACACGATCCAGTGGCTGCCGCTCGACGAACCCGCGACCACCGCGGGCCACCGCGCCGATCCGGTCACCGATGCCGACCGGCCCGCCGCGCTGCGCGTCGACCACCCGGCCTACCTCATCTACACCAGCGGCTCCACCGGACTGCCCAAGGGCGTGCTGGTGACCCACGGCGGTCTCGCCAACCTCGCCGCCGAACGCCGTGACCGCTACGACCTGGGCCCGTACGCGCGCACCCTGCACCACGCCTCCCCCGGTTTCGACATGGCCGTCGGCGAGATCCTGTGCGGGCTGGCCGGGGCGGCGACCCTGGTCGTCGCGTCCCGCTATGTGATGGCGGGGCCCGACCTGTCGGATCTGATGCGCCGCGAGCGTGTCACCAACGCGATCATCACCCCGGCCGTGCTGGCCACCCTCGACCCGGCCGCGCTGCCGGATCTGGCGGTGCTCGGTGTCGGCGGCGAGGCCATCCGCGCCGACCTGGTCGACGCGTGGTCGCCGAACCGGTTGATGCGCAACGGGTACGGACCCACCGAGGCCACCGACATCGCCACCATCGCCGAACTCACCCCGGGCACGCCGGTCACCATCGGCGCCCCGCTGCGCGGTTTCCACGCCGTGGTGCTCGATGCCGCGCTGCGTCCGGTGCCGCCCGGCGCGATCGGCGAGCTCTACGTCGGCGGCCCCGCCCTGGCGCGTGGCTACCACCGCAGGCACGCGCTCACCGCGGCGCGCTTCGTCGCCGACCCGTTCGGTCCTGCGGGTGGGCGCCTGTACCGCACCGGCGATCTGGTGACGCTCACCGCGGGCCCGGACCCCGAGCTGATCTATCACGGCCGCAGCGACTTCCAGATCAAGGTGCGCGGGCACCGCATCGAACCCGGCGAGATCGAGACAACCCTGGCCGGACTGCCCGGGGTCGCCCGCGCCGTGGTCACCGCGCACACCGACCGGCGCGGCGCCCACCTGGTCGGCTACCTCGTGCCCGCGCCCGGCCATTCCGTCGACACCGCCGAGGTGCGCGACCGGATCGCCGAACTGCTGCCCGCCTACCTGAGGCCGAGTGCCTACGTCGTCCTGGACACCCTGCCGCTGACCCCCAACGGCAAGCTCGACACCCGCAAGCTGCCCGCACCCGACTTCGGCCGCACCGTATTCCGGGCACCGGGCACCGCGGCCGAACACGCGGTCGCGGCGGCCTTCGCCGAGGTCCTCGGCGCCGAGCAGGTCGGGGCCGAGGACGACTTCTTCGACCTCGGCGGCACCTCGCTCACCGCCACCCAGGTCGCCGCCCGGCTCGGTGTCTCCGTGCGGGCCGTCTTCGACGCGCCCACGGTGGCCGCACTGGCCGCCGGACTCGCCGAGACCGGCACCACCGCCGCACCCGTGGCGGGCCCACGGCCCCAGCATCTTTCGCTCGCGCCCGCGCAGACCCGGATGTGGCTGCTCAACCAGCTCTACCGCGAGTCGGCCGCCTACCACCTGCCCCTCGCGCTGCGATTGCGCGGCGACCTCGACCACGACGCGCTCGTGGGCGCGGTGCGCGCGGTGGTCCGGCGACACGAGGTGCTGCGCACCATCTACCCCGCGCACGAATCCGGGCCTCGCCCACGCATTCTCGATGTCGACGCGGCGCTGGCCGGTCACGACTTCGCGCCGATCGCGCTCACCGAGGACGACCTGGCCGACGCGCTCGCCGCGCTGGTGGCCGCCCCCTTCGACGTCACCACCGACATCCCGTTCCGGCTGACCCTGTGGCGGCTGGGCGCCGAGGACCACGTGCTGGCGCTGGTCGCCCACCACATCGCCGCCGACGGCTGGTCGCACGGCCCGCTCGTCGCGGACCTGTCGCTGGCCTATGCGGCACTGACGAATCGGCGCACCCCCGACTGGGAGCCGCTGCCGCTGCAATACGCCGACTACACGATGTGGCAGCTCGACCGGCTCGGCGACCGCACCGATCCCACCTCCCTGGCCGCACGCCAGCTCGACCACTGGGTCCGCACCCTCGCCGACGCACCCGACCGGCTGACCCTGCCGGTCGACCGGGTCCGCACCGCAGGCACCGACGGCGCGGGCGCCGCGATCGACTTCACCGTCGACGCCGCCACCGCCACCGCGCTGACCACCCTCGCGCGCGAGCACCAGGCCACCGCCCACATGGCGGGCCACGCGGCCTTCGCCGTTCTCCTGCACCAGCTCTCGGGCAGCCACGACATCACCGTCGGCACCCCGGTCGCGGGACGCGGGCACCCGTCGCTCGACGGCCTGGTCGGCATGTTCGTCAACACCCTGCCCTTGCGCACCACCGTTGACCCGGACGAGTCCTTCACCGCGCTGCTCGCCCGCTCCCGCGCGGTGACCCTCGCCGCGCTCGAGCACGGCGATGTCCCCTTCGACCACATCGTCGAGGCGGTGAACCCGCCGCGCGACGACACCCGCAATCCCTTGTTCCAGGCGGTGTTCTCCTTCGAGAACCTGCCCGCCACCGGGGATCTCGCGCTCGGTGACCTCGCCGTCGACCTGCTCGAGCTCCCGCAGGCCACCACCCACTTCGACCTCGCGCTCACCCTGCGCGAACGCCCCGGCCACGGCTTCACCGCGAGCCTGCGCTACGCCACCGACCTGTTCGACGCGGCGACCGTCGCGGAATTCGCCGAGCAGTACCTGCGGGTCCTGCGCGTGGTCGCCGCCCGTCCCGAGGCGACCGTCGCCGAGCTGCGCGACCCGGCGCTCACACTGCCACGCCACCGCATCACTGAAACGGCGGCGCCCGGCGCGGACACCGCCGACCACCACCCGAGCGTGCGCGAACTGGCCGTCGCCCAGGTGTTCGCCGATGTGCTCGGCCTGGACTCGGTCGCCGTCGACGACAACTTCTTCGACCTCGGTGGCACCTCGCTGCTGGTATTCGGTCTGCGCACCGAACTCGCCCAGCGCCTTGGCCTCGACGTCGAGGCCCGCACGCTCTTCGAGGCCGCCACCCCGCGCGGGATCACCGCGGCCCTGTCCGCCGGGGCCGCCGAGGCGGCCGACGGACGCTGGATCGAGATGCTCGAGACCGACGCCCGCCTCGACCCCGAACTGCTCGTGCCCGCGCACGAACCCGCCGGTTCGGCGACGGCCCTGCTGACCGGGGGGACCGGCTTCGTCGGCATCCACCTGCTGCGCGAACTGCTCGACAGCACCGACGCCCGGATCTGGTGCCTGGTGCGCGCCGACGACATCGAGGCGGGCCACCAGCGCCTGGCCGCGACCATGGACCGCTTCGGCCTGGACACCGCGGACCTGCGCGAGCGGGTGGTCCCCCTGCCCGGTGACCTGGCCGCCCCGCGCCTGGGCCTGTCCGAGGACGACTGGGCCAGCCTTGCCGGGCAGATCGAGGTGATCTACCACAACGGCGCCCGGGTGAACCACCTCGAACCGTACGAGGTGCTGCGCCCGGCCAATATCGGCGGCACCGTGGAGGTGCTGCGGCTCGCGGTGACCACCCGGGTGAAGACGCTGCACTTCGTGTCCACGGTGAACGCCGCGGTCGGCATCGAACACACCGGCATCGTCACCGAGGCCGCCGCCATCACCGCCGCCGAGGTACCCCGCAACGGGTACATGGCGGGCAAGTGGGTCGCCGAACAGCTCGTGCTCGCCGCCGCCCGGCGCGGCCTGCCGGTGGCCGTGCACCGTCCCGGCCTGGTCTCGGGCGCCACCACCAACGGCACTGTGAACAGCGACGACGCCTTCTGGACCCTCATCCGCTCGGCCGCCCACCTGGGCGTGGCCCCCGAGATCGGCGAGGCGAAGGTGACCCTGGCCCCGGTCGACTACGTCGCCCGCGCCATCGTCGCCCTGGCCACCGCCCGCCACCCCGCCGGCGAGGTCTACCACCTGGTCAACCGCGAACCCACCCCCGTCGCGGCTATCCTCGACGTCCTGCGCGACCAGGGCTACCCCGTCGACACCGTCGCCGTCGAGGACGCCGCCCACCGCCTCGCCGACCGCATCGGCGACCACGCCGACCTCATGCGCGCCGCCCTCATCGCCGAGAACTACCTAGGCGCAGGCGGCGGCGACCTCGTCATCGACGACGAAACCACCCGCACCGCCCTGGCGGGCACCGAGGTCACCTGCCCCCGCGTCGACACCCCCCTCCTGCACCGCTACATCACCGGCTTCGTCACCACCGGCCTCCTGCCCCAGCCCGTGTGACGTGGTTATGGTGGAGGAGTGGGCATCATGGGTGAGCTGTTTCCCGGGCAGAAGCTGCAGAACGACGGCAGTGGGGACAGTGACGGGCAGGGGCATCGGCCGCGGGTCGATCTGGATCTCGACGCCGGGGTGATCCGGGTGTCGGGGGCGGTGGCGCCGCGGCCCGCCGAGGACGACGCCCAGGACTGACCTGCGGGGAGTTCGGCTCAGCGGTGGGCGAACCATTGCGGGCCGGGGTGCGCGTCGCGGATAGTTCACGGCACTTCGCCCAGAAGGAGCCGCCCATGACCGCCACCGAAGTTCCCCGTTCCGGGGCCCGCGCCGTCGACCGTGCCGTCCATGTCCTCAACTGCTTCCAGGGCGGCGATCCGGAGCTGTCGCTGAGCGAGCTCGCCCAGCGCGCCGGGCTGCCGGTGAGCACCACCTTCCGGCTGGCGCAGGCGCTGGTGCGCGGCAGGCTGCTCGAACAGGACACCGCCACCGACCGCTACCGGATCGGGCACGGACTGGCCTGCCTGGCCCGGCCCGCGCTCTCACGGCTCGGGCTCGACGCCGCCGCACCGCATCTCTACGCGCTGGCCGCCGGCATCAAGATCACCGTCAGCCTGAGCGTGCCCGACGACGACGAAGCCCTCACCGTCTTCCAGGCGCGTCCGCCGGTCTCGTTCTGCCACAACCAGATTCCCCGCGAACGCAGCCCACTGCACAGCAGCGCGGTCGGGCACGCGCTGCTGGCCCACACCGCCACCGGCGCCGAGCGCCGCGAACTGTTCGACACCGTGCGCAGGCGCGGTTTCGCGGTCGAGGAGATCGACAGCGAGGCACCGATCCGCGCCATCGCCGTGCCCGTGCTCGGCCCGGACAAGCAGGTGTGGGGCGCGCTGGGCGTGCAGGCGCGGGCGGTGCGCCTGGATCACGATCTGGTGCGCGCCGTGGTGCCCGCCATGCATCAGATCGCGGTGCGGATCGGCCCGTATTTCCACGCCGCCGCCGCTACCGAATTCGGCGCACCGTGATTTCCACGATGTGAAAACAATATTGCCGAACCCGTATCACGCACCGCACCATAGGAATTCGAGACGGCGAATCATTCGCCGATCCCCCGGCAGGAAAGTCCCGACATGACCGACACCCTCGCGCTCGTCCGCCGCAGGACGGTGGACCTGATGCGCCTGTCGCCCGGGTGCTGTCGCCGCTGATCTCCCGGCGACCGTCTGCGCGTCGCCCAGCCTGTTCTTCTTCTCTCCCTGTAATTCCGTTCCGTGCGGATCGTCGCGGCGTGCCTTCTTCCGGCACGCGGCGCGATCGCGCACGCCATCGAAAGATTCGCCAACCATGCTGTCCACCTTCTTCCGACGACGTCCGCTGCGTGCGCTCGCCGCCGCGCTCGTCGTTCCCGCCGCCCTCGCGGTGGTCACCGCGTGCGGCGCCTCCGACACGCCGACGACCGCCGACGGCAAGACCGTGTTGCGCTACCAGGGGCAGACCGGCCTGGTCACCCCTTACGAACTGGCCGACGATCTCGGCTATTTCAGCTCGATCGCCCTGCAGTGGGAGAGCGACACCACCAGCGGCCCGGCCAGTATCCAGGCCGCTGCCACCAAGCAGGTCGAGTTCGGCAGCGCGTTCAACGGCGCGGTGGTCAAGCTCGCCGCCGGTGGTGCGCCCGTGCAGGCGGTGCTGAGTTCCTACGGTTCCGACGCCAAGTCCTTCACCGGCTATTTCGTGCGCGAGGACGCGGGCATCAAGACCGCGCGTGACCTGATCGGCAAGAAGGTCGGCATCAACACCCTCGGCGCCCACCACGAGTTCGTCACCCGCGAATGGCTGCACCAGCAGGGCCTGACCGAGGCCGAGATCAAGCAGGTCCAGCTCATCGTGGTGCCGCCGATCAACACCGAGGAGGCGCTGCGCAGCGGACAGATCGATGTCGGCGCGCTCAACAGCGTCTACCGCGAGACCGCGGTGTCGCGAGGTGGACTGCACGCGCTGTTCACCGACACCGACATCTTCGGGCAGTTCGACTACGGCACCTACGTCTTCCGCAAGGACTTCATCGCCCAGAACCCCGAGGCCGTGAAGGACTTCGTCCAGGGCACCGCGCGCGCCACCCGCTGGCTGCAGATCACCCCGCGCGACGAGGTGGTCGCCAAGTTCACCGAGATCATCAGCAAGCGCGGCCGCAACGAGAACCTCAAGCTGCTCGACTACTGGCGCAGCTCCGGCATCCCGGTCCCCGGCGCGGTGATCGCCGAGCGCGAGATCCAGATCTGGATCGACTGGCTCGAACGCAACGGCGAACTCGAGCGCGGCAAGATCACCGCCGCCGACCTCTACACCAACAAGGACAACCCCTACGCCAACGGCACCTACCAGCCCGAGAGCGGCCCGACCGGAGAGGTGGTGGCCGCGAAATGAGCAGCACCGCAGTCAAACTCGCCCTCCAGGGCGTCGGCAAGCAGTTCGCCGTCCGGGGCAGTGCCGAGCGGTTCACCGCCATCGACGACATCTCCATCGAGGTCGGCGCCGGGGAATTCCTGGTCCTGGTCGGCCCGAGTGGGTCGGGCAAGTCCACCCTGCTCGACCTGCTCGGCGGGCTGAGCACCCCGAGTTCGGGCCGCATCCTGCTCGACGGCGCCCCGATCTCCGGACCCGGCCTCGACCGCGGGGTGGTGTTCCAGCAGTACGCGCTGCTGCCGTGGCGCACCGCCCGCGCCAATATCCAGTTCGGGCTCGAGGCCAAAGGCGTGCCGCGCAAGGAACGCAAAGCGATCGCCGATCACTATCTCGAACTGGTCGGCCTCACCGGGTTCGGTGACCGGTATCCGCACGAACTCTCGGGCGGGATGAAGCAGCGGGTCGCGATCGCGCGCAGCCTGGCCTTCGACCCGGAGGTGCTGCTGATGGACGAGCCGTTCGCCGCGCTCGACGCACAGACCAGGGAATCGCTGCAGGACGAACTGCTGCGCATCTGGGAAGCCACCGGCAAGACCATCCTGTTCATCACCCACGGCATCGACGAGGCCGTCTACCTGGGCCAGCGGGTCGCGGTGCTCACCTCGCGACCGGGCCGGATCAAGGCCGTCATCGATATCGACATCGCGCGCGGTGGCGATATCGACGTCCGGTCCAGCGAGCAGTTCCGCGAGTACCGCCACCGGATCTGGACCGAACTGCAGAGCGAGGTGAGCCGGGCCCAGCAGCTCGAGCTCGCCGCCGCCGCCGAGGACAGCACCGCCTCCGAGGCATCCACCGACAGGAGTCCCGCCCATGTCTAGCGCCGTCCCGGTCCTCGACCGCCCCACCGATCTCGTCCCCCCGGCACCCGCACCCGCCGCGGCACCGGCCCGCGCGGTTCCCGGCAGCGTCACCCGGACGGCCGCGACCGCGGGCAGGCTGCTCATCCGCATCGCCAAGCCGCTGCTGGCCTTCGCGCTGCTGCTCGGCGCCTGGGAACTCGCGCCGCGCTTCGGCCTGGTGGACGAGGTGTTCCTGCCGCCGTTCTCGATCGTCGTGCAGGCGTTCTTCGAGCTGGCGGCCAACGGCCAGCTCGGCGACCACATCTCGGCCAGCCTCACCCGCTCGGTCACCGGGTTCTCCATCGCCCTGGTGATCGCGGTGCCCGCCGGTATCGCCATCGCCTGGTACAAGCCGGTCTCGGACTTTCTCAACCCGGTGCTCGAGCTGTTCCGCAACACCGCCGCCCTGGCGCTGCTGCCGGTGTTCGTGCTCATCCTCGGGATCGGCGAGACCTCCAAGATCGCGCTGATCGGCTACGCCACCTTCTTCCCGATCCTGCTCAACACCATCACCGGGGTGCGCACGGTGGACCCGCTGCTGGTGAAATCGGCGGTGTCGCTGGGCTTCTCACCGCTGCGACTGTTCCAGAAGGTGATCCTGCCCGCGGCGGTGCCCTCGATCTTCACCGGCATCCGGATGGCGGCCTCGGGGTCGATCCTGGTCCTCATCGCCGCCGAGATGATCGGGGCCAGGGCCGGGCTCGGTTATCTGATCACCGCCGCCCAGCAGAACTTCCAGATCCCGCAGATGTACGCGGGGATCGTGGCGATCTCGCTGATCGGCCTCGGATTCAATGTCGCCCTCGTCGCCCTGGAGCGCCGTCTCTCCCGCTGGCGCACCGCCGCCGCCACCGTCTGATCAGGAGAATTCCTTGTCTCGCAGGACCTTTCATCTCAATGCCTTCCTGATGGGCGTCGGCCACCACGAGGCGGCCTGGCGGCATCCGCGCACCGAGGAACACCGGGTGCTCGATGTGCGGCACTTCCAGGAGGTCGCCCGGATCGCCGAACGCGGCAAGCTCGACTCGGTGTTCTTCGCCGACACCCTCGCCGTCGGCCCGCGCGTCGAACGCAATGCGCTCACGGTGTTCGAGCCGGTGACGCTGCTGGCCGCCATCGCGGCGGTCACCGAGCGGATCGGGCTGATCGCCACCGCGTCGACCAGCTACAACGAGCCGTTCAACCTGGCCCGCAAGTTCGCCTCGCTCGACCACATCAGCGGCGGGCGGGCCGGCTGGAACATCGTCACCTCCGGCACCGTCGACGAGGCCTACAACTTCGGGCTCGACGCCATCCCCGAGCACGCGCGCCGCTACGAACGGGCCGCGGAGTTCGTCGACGTGGCGCTCGCGCTGTGGGACAGCTGGGAATCCGAGGCGATCGTGCTCGACCCCGAGACCGGTGTCTTCGCCGACCCCACCAAGGTGCACACCCTCGACTACGCCGGGGAACGGTTCCGGGTGCGCGGACCGCTCAATTCGCCGCGGGGCCCGCAGGGCAGGCCACTGCTGGTGCAGGCCGGGTCCTCGGAATCGGGCAAGGAGTTCGCCGCCCAGCACGCCGAGGCCGTGTTCACCGCGCAACGCACCCTCGAGGAGGGCGTGCGTTTCTCCCGCGATCTGAAGTCGCGCCTGGCGAAGTACGGCCGGGCCGAGCACGAACTGAAGGTGCTGCCGGGGTTGGTGCCGTTCATCGCCGACACCGCCGAGGAGGCCAGGGCGCTCGAGCAGGAGTTCACCGACCTCATCTCCCCCGACTACGCGCTGCGCCAGCTCTCCACCATGCTCGGGGTCGACCTCACCGCGCACGCGCTGGACGCCCCGCTGCCGCCGCTGCCCGCCGAGAGCGAGATCGAGGGCGGCAAGAGCCGGTTCACGCTGGTCAAGGAGCTGGCCGAGACCGAGGACCTGACCGTGCGCCAGCTCATCGGCAAACTCGGTGGTGGCCGCGGGCACCGCACCTTCGCGGGCACGCCCGAGCAGGTGGCCGACGAATTGCAGCGCTGGTTCGACGCGGGCGCGGCCGACGGCTTCAACATCATGCCGCCGTATCTGCCCGGAGGGCTGGCGGAGTTCGTCGACCGGGTGGTGCCGATCCTGCAGGAGCGCGGCCTGTTCCGCACCGACTACGAATCCACCACCCTGCGCGGACACTACGGACTGGACCCGGTGGGCAACCGCTTCGCCCAGCGGGATTCGCGGGTCAGCGCCTGATGCGAACCCGGCGGATCGAGATCGACCTCATGCGGGTGATCGCCAGCTCCTGTCCGGACCGGGGTCCACCTCGCTTCCACTCCGGCTCCACCCGAAGGACCATCGACATGACCACCATCGAGAACACCCGCACCGTCACCATCGCGCCCGTCGCGGGCCACATCGGCGCCGAGGTCACCGGCCTCGACCTGCGCGAGGAGCTCACCGAGACCCAGGTCGGCGAGCTCACCGAGGCGCTGCACCGGCACAAGGTGCTGTTCTTCCGCGACCAGCAGATCGGCCACGCCGAGCAGATCGCGTTCTCCCGCCGCTTCGGCGCCGTCACCCCCTCGCACCCGTACGACGACGACGCGCCCACCGAGCACCCCGAGATCCTCGCCGTCGACAGCAGGCTCTACGAGAAGAAGTTCGGCCGCAAGAAGTTCAGCTACACCAACAAGTGGCACACCGATGTCTCCCCGCTGATCAACCCGCCCGCGGCCTCCATCCTGCGCGCCGAGATCGCCCCGGAGATCGGCGGCGACACCCAGTGGACCAACCTCGCGGCGGTCTACGCGGCGCTGCCGGAATCGCTGCGCACCTTCCTCGACGGCCTGCGCGCCGAGCACCGTTTCGGTGGCCGGATCCCGCAGTGGGAGGCCGACAGCGAGTACGCCCGCAAGATCGCCGCCGCACCGCTGGTCACCGAGCACCCGGTGGTCCGCGTGCACCCCGTGACCGGCGAGCGCGCGCTGTTCGTCAATCCCGGCTTCACCACCCGCATCCTGGGCCTGACCCCGCCGCAGAGCGACGCCCTGCTGCAGCTGCTCTTCGACGAGCTCTCCCACCCCGCCTACACCGTGCGGTTCCGCTGGGAGAAGGGCAGCATCGCGTTCTGGGACAACCGCGCCACCGCCCACCTCGCCCCCAGCGACCTCGACCACCTCGACGTCACCCGCGTGCTCTACCGCACCACCCTCGAGGGCGACATCCCGGTCGGCGTGGACGGCCAACCCTCCCGCCCGATCGCGGGAGACAAGTTCACCGGCGCCTGACAAACCACGGTGGTGCCCGACGCAATCGCTCCGGGCACCACCGAACCCCGCACATCCCGACCCCGAGGAGGGATCGCCGACGAAGTCGGCGGTTCGCGCCCGTCCCGTCGTTCAGGCGCCGTTGCGTACGCGACGAAGGAGCAAGCCGCGGTGCCTGACCGGCGGCCCTCCAGGGGCCGCGACCTCGAGCGCGCCAGCGCTCCAAAAACCCAGTACCCTCGCTTGCGTGAGCAGCGACATCACCGCGTCGGCGGCCTGGCAGGCACTGCACGACCATCACCGCAGCGTCGCGCCCGTGCACCTTCGACAGCTGTTCGCCGACGATCCGGCGCGCGGCCGTGCGTTGACCCTGCAGGTGGCGGATCTGCGCATCGACTACAGCAAGCACCGCGTGACCCGCGAAACCTTGCGCCTGCTGGTCGATCTCGCCGAGACCGCGGGCGTGCCGCGGCGCCGCGACGAGATGTACTCCGGCGCGCACATCAACACCTCCGAGGACCGCGCGGTCGGCCACATCGCCCTGCGGCTACCCGACGGCGACCAGTTGTGTATCGACGGCACCGACGCCGACGCCGCGGTGCACGAGGTGCTCGACCGGATGGGCGAGTTCGCCGATTCGGTGCGCTCGGGCAAGTGGGTCGGTGCCACCGGGGAGCGCATCCGCACCGTGGTCAACATCGGGATCGGCGGCTCGGATCTGGGCCCCGACATGGTGTATCGCGCGCTGCGCCACTACGCCGACGCCGAGATCGAGGCCCGGTTCGTCTCCAATGTCGACCCGGCCGACCTGGTCGCCAAGCTCGCCGGACTCGACCCGGCCACCACGCTGTTCATCGTGGCCTCCAAGACCTTCTCGACCCTGGAGACGCTGACCAACGCGACCGCCGCCCGGCGCTGGCTGGTCGCCGCGCTCGGCGAGGACGCGGTGGCCAAGCATTTCGTCGCGGTCTCCACCAATGCCGAACGGGTCGCCGAGTTCGGCATCGACACCGCGCACATGTTCGGTTTCTGGGATTGGGTCGGCGGACGCTACTCCGTCGATTCCGCCATCGGCCTATCGGTGATGGTGACCATCGGCAAGGAACAGTTCGCCGAGTTCCTGAGCGGAATGCACGCCGTGGACCGGCATTTCGCGACGGCACCGCTGGCCGAGAACGGCCCCGTCCTGCTGGCCATGCTCGGTATCTGGTATTCCAATTTCTTCGGCGCGGAATCCCGTGTGGTACTGCCGTATTCGAACGATCTGGCACGATTCCCGGCATATCTGCAGCAATTGACGATGGAGTCCAACGGCAAATCAGTGCGCGCCGACGGCACCCCGGTGACCTCCTCCACCGGCGAGATCTTCTGGGGCGAGCCGGGAACCAACGGCCAGCACGCCTTCTATCAACTCCTGCACCAGGGCACGCGGCTGATTCCCGCCGATTTCCTCGGTTTCGCCCGTTCCACCGACGACCTGCCCACCCGCGACGGCACCGGCAGCATGCAGGACATCCTGATGAGCAACCTGTTCGCCCAGACCAAGGTGCTCGCCTTCGGCAAGACCGCCGAGGAGATCGCCGCGGAGGGCACCGACCCGAAGCTGGTGCCGCACAAGGTGATGCCGGGCAACCGCCCCAGCACCACCATCCTGGCGCCGGAACTCACGCCCTCGACCGTGGGTCAGCTGATCGCGCTCTACGAGCACCAGGTGTTCGTCGAGGGCATCGTCTGGGGGATCGACAGTTTCGATCAGTGGGGTGTCGAGCTGGGCAAGCAGCAGGCGCTGGCGCTGGCCCCGCTGCTCAGCGAACCCGGCGAGCCCGCCTCCACCGGCGATTCCTCCACCGACGAGCTCATCGGCTGGTATCGGGCGCATCGCCGCTGACCGGGTGGTGCGCGCGGGCGGCGGCGGTGGCCTCCTCGATCCGGCCGGTGACGCTGGAGGTGATGATGGTGACGAAGGTGCCCAGCACCACCAGGTCGAACACCACCTGCACCATGGTCGCGATGCGCGCGACCTGCCCGACCGCGTGGACGTCGCCGTAGCCGATGGTGCCGAGGGTGGCCAGCGTGTAGTAGAGCGCGTCGGTGCGGGTCACCAGGCCGGTGAACTGGTCCGGGTCCTGTTCCTGTAGCCGGAAGTAGTACAGCGCGAACACCACACAGACGATGCACACCAGCAGCAGCACCCCGTCGACGCGGCCGCTCGCCTCCGAGGGCGAGCGCAGGAAATGGTCGACCCGGCGCCAGACCAGCCACGCCAGCCCGACCACGCCGACCACGAAGGTGAGCACCCCGCCCACCCGGCCGGGCCAGGAGTCGAGCTCGAAGATCCAGCCCACCGGCACGCTGTAGTACAGCAGCAGCGCGCACAGCGCCGCCGCACCGTTACGCAGAATATGACCGGGCAGAGCGGCCATCCGAGGGCGCGTCATCGTTCCATGATTGCCCCGCACCGGCCGGTTTCCGGGGAGCCCGCGCCGGTCAGCCGAGCAGGTAGCCCGCGCCGGCGGCGGTCAGTACCCGGTCGGCCCGTGTCCGGCCACGGGCCACCAGATCGGCGTTGCGCAGATCGCTGTCGGTCACCTTGCTCCTCGCCGCCCCCGGTGTGCGGCCGCCGAGCACGTGCCGGTCGACCAGCCGGGTGGTGATGACCTCGCGCGGCGCGTCGAGATACCAGCACGCGTCGAGCAGCTCGCGCACCCCCGACCAGCCCGGCGCCTCGTCCTCGGTGAGCAGCAGATAGTTCCCCTCGATCACCACGACCCGCTCGTCGCGCACGACCACCCCGCCCTCGGTGGGCTCGTCGATCGCCCGGTCGAACAGCGGCCACGCCACCGCCGTACCGACCGGCGTCTCCCGCAGCGCCCGCAGATCCGCGACGAACCCCGCCACATCGAACGTATCCGGCTCCCCCTTGCGCTCCAGCGCACCCCGCTCCCGCAACACCGCGTTGCGCAGGTGGTACCCGTCCATCGGCGCCACCACCGCCGACTTCCCCAGCGCCGCGCACAACCGCCGCGCCAACGTCGATTTCCCCGCCCCCGGCGGCCCCGCGATCCCGAGCAACACCCGCCGCCCCGCCACCGCGGCCACCGGAACCCGCTGCGCCAGTTCCCCCACCGTCAGAACCTCACTCGCCGCCACCGCCCGAGCCTAGCCCCGCGAACCCGAGCAGTGACGACCCACAGAGCGCGAAAGGGGGTGTGGCGTCTACAACTCCACGAAGGCGCGTTCGATGATGGGGGTGGTGTTCGTGCCGACAGGGAGGGTGCCGAAGGCGATGCCCCAGTCGGCGCCGAGGCGGGTGGCGCAGAAGGCGTCGGCGACGGCGGGGTGGCCGTGGCGGACGAGTTGGGCGCCCTGCAGGACCAGGGCCATGAGTTCGACGACGCGGCGGGCGCGGTATTCGATGTCGGACAGGTCGGTGAGTTCCTTGCCGACGCGGTCGATGGCGTCGTCGAGGCGCGGGTCGGCGCCACGGGCCAGGCCGACCTCGGCGAAGTACGCCTCGACCGTCTCCGGCTGACGGCCCATGGCGCGCAACGCGTCCAGCGCCGCCACATTGCCCGAGCCCTCCCAGATCGACATCAGCGGCGCCTCGCGGTAGAGCCGCGGCATCCCCGATTCCTCGGCATAGCCGTTGCCGCCCAGGCATTCCAGCGCTTCGGCGGCGTGGGCGGGGGCGCGCTTGCACACCCAGTACTTGGTGATGGCCAGCGCGATCCGGCGCAGCGCGGCCTCGGCCGGATCGCTGCCCGCGCGGTCGGTGGCACCGGCCAGGCGCATCATCACCGTGGTGGCCGCGTCGGATTCGATCACCAGGTCGGCCAGCACATTACGCATGGCGGGCTGGTCGATCAGCTTCGCGCCGAACGCCTTCCGGTGACGCGCGTGGTGCACGGCGGCCACGGCGCCCATTCGCATCCCGGTGGCCGAGCCGATCACACAGTCCAGGCGGGTCATGTTGACCATCTCGATGATGGTCTTCACGCCGGCGCCCTCGGCGCCGACCAGCCAGCCGGTGGCGTTCTCGTACTCGATCTCGGAGGACGCGTTGGACTTGTTGCCCAGCTTGTCCTTGAGGCGCTGGATGCGGATCGGGTTGCGGGTGCCGTCGGGCAGCACGCGCGGCAGCAGGAAACACGACAGGCCGCCGGGCGCCTGGGCCAGGGTGAGGAACATGTCGGACATGGGCGCGGAGGTGAACCATTTGTGCCCGACCACGCGGTACGAGCCGTCGGGCCGCGGGGTGGCGGTGGTGGTGTTGGCCCGCACGTCGGAGCCGCCCTGCTTCTCCGTCATCGACATGCCCGCGATGAGCCCGGCCTTGGTGGACGGTTCGCGCAGCCCGAAATCGTAGGTGCGCGAACCGAGCAGCGGTTCGTAGCGGGCGGCGAGTTCGGGGTTGTGGCGCAGCGCGGGGACCACGGCGTAGGTCATCGAGATAGGGCACATATGGCCTGCCTCGGCGGCGCCCCAGGTGTAGAACTTGGCCGCGCGGGCGGTGTGCGCGCCGGGGCGGTCGTCGAGCCAGGGCGAGCCGTGCAGCCCGTGCCGCACCGCGACATCCATCAGATCGTGCCAGTGCGGGTGGAATTCGACCTCGTCGACGCGATGACCCCACCGGTCGTGGGTGTGCAGCACCGGCGGGTACTCGTTGGCGAGCCTGCCCCACTCCTGCGCGGCGACCGCGCCGGCGAGCACGCCGAGCTCACGCACCTCGGCCTCGGCCCAGCCCGCGCCCTCGCGGTGCAGGCCCTCGATCAGCGCGGGGTTGCGCGCGGCGTCGAAGGGGACGAGCGGGGGCACCTGATTGAACACTTCATGGGTCGACACGGCCGACTCTCCTTCGCCTACAACGATTCCGGCCGCGCGCCCAGTGCGCGCACGGCGAATGCGACCAATTCGGGGATGACGGTTTCCGCGCGCGGCGCCTCGGCCAGCGGGCCGACCAGCACCTCGCCGATCGCACCGACCAGCGCGGCCGCGCTCAGATGCGAATCCTGTGGCGGCAGCTGCCCTTCGGCGACACCGAGGGTGATGGCGTTCTCGAACGCCGCGGTGAAGGCGCGGCGGAACTCCAGGCGCTGGGCGTCGACGGCGGGGTCGACCGGCTCGGCCAGCAGCACATAGGCCAGCTTCGGATTCTTCAGCGCGCGCCCGGCGAAGGTCTCCACCGCCGCGCTCACCCGCGCCAGCACCTCGCCCTGGGCGACCGCGGCGCGCACCGCGTCGACCTCGCGGGCCACCACGGTCTCGAACACCGCGGCCACCAGCTCGGCCTTGTTCTCGAACTGCTTGTAGACGGTGCCGGTGGCGATGCCCGCCTCCGCGGCGACCGCCGCCATCGAGAGCCCGGCGAACCCGTCGCGCGAGAGCACCCGGGTGGCGGCCTGCACGATCAGCGCGCGTTGCGCGTCGAGCCGAGCCTGGACGGCGGGAGTCCTGCGGTACACCATGGAAGAAGTGAACCACTGATTCACCGCTTCACGCAAGGGGTCGGCGGCACCCGGTGTCGTAGGGTCGACCCATGCGCTCCGACCAGGCCCGCCGCTGATGGACCGGCTCACCGTCGTCGACGAGATCTTCCTGCGCACCCACCGCGGCCTGGGCACCCCCATCGCCCTCCAGGGCCTGTGGCGCATACCCGACCCGATGGACCCCGCCCTCCTCCACGCCATCCACGACCAGCTGCGCACCGGTCCACTCGGCCGCCGCGTCGTCCGCCCCCGCGTCCCGGGCGCCCGCCGCGCCTGGCAGCCGAACACCCGCGCCCACCCCCTCGACCTGCACGCCATCCCGGCCGACACCCCGCTCGCCGAGGACGCGATCCTGCCCTGGGCCGACACCCTCGGCACCGACCTGGACCCCGGGTACGGCCCCGGCTGGCGCCTCTCGGCCGCAGCCCTGCGAGACGGCGGCACCGTCGTGGCCCTGACCTGCTCGCACGCCCTCGCCGACGCCCGCGGCCTCATCCACGCCGTCGCCACCGCCCTCGCCCACCTCGCCGCGAACGGCGACTCTTCCCGGACCCACCTCGCCGCGAACGGCGGCTCGCCCCGCGACGCCTCAGCCCAGACCAGCCGCGATCTCGGCCCGAACCCCGCGATCACACCCGAGCCCGCGTCGCCCGGACCGGCAGACCGGCCCGTGGACCCACCGCGCGGTCGGACCCGCTCCGACTGGGCCGACGCCTGGTCGCAGTGGTCGACGATCCTCACCGGCACCGCCCGCGCCCTGCGCCACGGCATCCCCACCCCACCCGCGACCACCACCCCCGACGCCACACCGGGCCGGACGATTCACAGCACCCTGCTCACCTTCGACGCGGCCGCATGGGACACCACCGCCGCCGACACCGACGGCACCCCGAACAGCCTGTTCATCCACCTGGTCGCGAACATCCTGTGGGAGAACGGTTTCCCGCAGCCGGTGATCACCGCCAGCCTCCCGGTCGACACCCGCGACGAGCCCCGCGTCGACAACGACCTCGCCGTCACCGAGATCGATATCGTCCGCGCCGACTCCCCGGCGACCCTCCGGGACAAGGCCCGCACCGCCTACCAGCGCCGGATGACCAGCCCCGCCGGCCTGCCCGAGGAGATCCTCCAGGTGATCCCCGACCGCTGGGCCTACGCCCTGAGCAAGGGCGCGGGCGAACGAGACATCCTGTGCTCCAATATCGGAACCCTGCCCGACATCCTGCGCACCGTGGGCCCTCACCACTGCGACCGCGTCGCCGCCCGCGCCGTCCACCCCGGCCTCCGCGACTTTCCCCGCACCCAGCTCTCCGGCTACCTCTCGCGCCTCGGCGACACCTACACCCTCGCCCTGGTCAGCCTCTCCCCCCACGGCGAAACCCTCGACGCCGCGATCACCCGCGCCTGCCGGTCGACCGGCCTGGTCCCCCGCCCGTGGTGATTCACCGGAACGTCAGCCCGCCGTCATCCCGGTGAGCAAGGCGCGCAACCCCCAGACGAACTGGTCCACCGAGTTCCAGGCCGCGATCTCGTCCAGGTGCGTGGCGGTGCGCGGCCAGCGCTGCGAGTCCAGTCCGGACAGGGTGGCCCGCCGCTGCGCGATCCGCTCGGATTCCGGTGCGAGCGGCGGCTTTCCGTCGGTGGTCGCGACTTCCAGGGCGACCGCGCCGAGCACCTGCACGATCACCGCGTACACCCCGTGCGCCCGCGTCGTCAGCGGCAGCCCGCCCCGGGCGAGGCAACCGAACAGCGCCTCACCGACATCCAGCGCCGCCGGTCCGTCCATCGGCCCCGACATCATCAGCGAGGCCACCGCGGGATGGTCGAGCAGCTGGTCGCGTAGGCCGAGGGCGAACTGGATGACCGCGGCGGTCCACTCGACCCCCGCGTCACCGAGCGGGCCGAGCGGTACCGCCGCGAGCACCCGGTCGATCACCGCCCGTTCGAGCGCGTCGCGGCTGGCGACATAGGTGTAGACCGCGTTGGGGTTGACACCGAGCCGCCCGGCCACCGCGCGGATGGACAGTGCCCGGGGCCCGCCCTCGTCCAGCAGCGCCAGCGCGGTGTCGACGACCTGTTCCTCGGTGAACGAGCGCCGCGTCGGCCGCGCCTGCCTCGCCTCCGTCATGCGACGGACTGTACTGATCCGCGCTCACGGCACACCCGCGTTCGGTGTCCCGCGTGTCGCCGGGCGGTCACGGGGTGATGCCGAGCCGGGTCGCCAGCCACGGGAGCTGGTCGCGCAGGCCCCGCGCCCAGACCCCGAAACTGTGCCCGCCGGGCACGAGTTCGAGGTGCACGTCCATCCCGGCGGCCTTCGCGGCCTCGTACATGCGCTCGACCTGCGGGCGGTAGATGTCGTCGTCGGCGCCGACCACGAACGCACCGGCGGAATCCGGATAGGTGCGCGTGTGCAGCAGATCGAGCGGGTTGACCCGCACGAACGCCTCCGCGTCACCACCGAAGGCCGCGTCGACCGTGCGCTGCCTGGTGCCGAGGGTCGGCTCGTCCTGGCCGGAGAAATCGAGGAACGTCGGGTACACCTGCGGGAAGTTGGTCGCCAGTTGCAGGGCACAGGTGCCGCCGTAGGACAGCCCGCCGACCGCCCAGGCGCGCGGATCGGGATCGACCTGGAGCGTGTCGCGCGTCCAGGCGGGTACGTCGACGGCCAGGTACGTGGCGGCGTTGCCGAGCCGGGAGTCCAGGCACAGCGGATCGTCGAGCTGCCCGCCGGTACCGTCGGCGACCACCACCACCGGCGCGAGCCCGCCGTGCGCGCGGGCGAACGCGTCCATGGTGCGCACCAGCTGCCCGCCGACGATCCAGTCCTCGGGCGCGCCCGGCTCACCGGCGAGCAGCACCAGCACCGGCAGCAGCGGGCGCGGGTCGGCGAAATAGGCCGGCGGAAGGTAGATCTCGGCCTCGCGGGCAGCGAAGCCGGACGCGGTCGGCGGGATGGCCGCGGTGAAGACCCGGCCGCTGTCGGGCAGCCCGGCGGGCGCCGTCCACACCGAGGTCAGCGGTCGGCCGGAGACCATCTGCGCGGCCCTGGTCAACTCGCTCGCGTCGATCCGCGTCACCTCGTCGTCCCCGAACACCGAGCCCACCGTCGGATACGACTCGTACTCCAGGTTGACCCGCACCCCGACCGCCACCAGCACCAGCACGGCGGCGAGCACCGTCACCAGCGCGGTGACGACCGTGCGGCGCACCATGATCCGGGGCACCACGAACAGCACCGCGGCGATCGCGATCCCGATCAGCACATACACCGACACCGCGATCGGGTCCGGGAACGGCCGCCACAGCTCCTCGACGATCAGATACAGCGCGGCCGTGAGCACCGCCGCGGCGAGCAGCACGATCGGCACCGCGACGGTCACATACCGGCGCGACCGGGGGAACAGCAGCCACAACCCGGCAAACACGCCGAGAACGGTCGACGTCACCGGAAGCCACCCGGTGAGCAATGACAGATCGGTGAATTTCGCCATCGCTGACCTCCACTGATGCCCGATCGCTCTCGATGGACGTACCGTACACAGACGACTTCACCGCGCCCGTGCGGCGCACTCGCAGCAAAGGGTGGATCGATGGACGAGAACGCGACCGCCGCCGACCAGCCCTCGCCACGCCCGCTCGCCACCGTCGGCGTGGTGCTGCGCCGGGCGCCGTTCACCACCGGCTTCCTGGCGCTGGTCGCGGTGCTCGGCCTGGTGAGCGGCGGCCTCTGGCACCGCCTCGACGCGCGCTCCTGGTACGCCGACATCGCCTACGGCTGGCTCCCGCTGGAGGAGGGCAAGTGGTGGACGCCGGTCTCGGGCTGGTTCTTCGGCCTGACACCGCTGCAGTACGTGATGATGGCGGTGTTCTTCGCGGCGGCGGTCGGCTGGACCGAAACGCGGCTGGGGACCGCGCGCACCGCGCTGGTCTGCCTGACCGGTCAGCTGATCGGTGTCCTCGGCGCCGCGGTGACCGTCGGGCTGCTCGCCCACACCCATCTGGCCTGGGCCGACCGGCTGGCCGAGGTGCGCGATGTCGGCTTCACCACGGCGGCGATCGCGGCGCTGGCCGCGGTCTCGGCGAGCCTGCGCTCGCCGTGGCGGTTGCGGCTGCGGGCCGCGCTGGTGGCCTATGTGGCAATCACCTTCCTGTTCGAGTCGACCTTCGCCGATCTGATGCACCTGATCGCGATGCTGGCCTGGCTGCCGCTGGGTGAGAAGTTCTTCAGCCGCACCGAGCACGGTTTCTGGCCGCGGACCCGCCGCGAGGTGCGGATGCTCGCCTTCGTCGGGCTGCTGGTGATCGCCGCGGTCTCGGTGACGGTGTACTTCTTCCCCAGCGAGACCCTGCTCGGCCCCACCGACGACGAACGCGGCTCGGGTTGGAGCACGCTGCTCACGGTCGCGGTGATCGCGATCGTGGCCGATCAGCTACGCAAGGGCCACCGCTGGGCCTGGTGGGTCACCGTCGGCTACGGCACCCTGCACGTGGTGCTCACGCTGGTCCTGCTCGGCGTGGCCATGGGCGTGGACTACGCCACCACCGGCGCGGTCACCGTCGGCACCGCGCTGCTGTGGGCGGGCGAACTGGCCCTGCTCTACGGCGGTCGCGGGGCGTTCCGGGTGCCCGCCCGGCGCAAGATCACCGAGGGCGCCTTCTCCGGCACCGACCCCGGCACCGCGGTGCGCGAACTGCTCACCCGCTACGGCGGCGGCACCATGTCGTGGATGACCACCTGGCCGGAGAACAAGTACTGGTTCGCCGACGACGGCGAACGCTGCGTCGCCTACCAGCGCCACGCGGGCACCGTCATCGCGCTCACCGACCCGATCGGCCCGCCGGAACTGCTGCCCGACACCCTGGCCCGCTTCACCGACCGGTGCGAGTCCGACGGCCTGGTGCCGTGCCTGTTCTCCACCACCGGCGCCGTGGCCGAACTGGCGGGCGAACTCGGCTGGCGCAGTACGCAGATCGCCGAGGACACCCTCGTGGACCTGCCGCGGCTCGAGTTCAAAGGCAAAGCGTGGCAGGACATCCGCTCGGCCATCAACAAGGCGACCAAGGAGGGCATCACCTTCCGCCTGGTCCATCTCGCCGAGGAACCCTTCGCCGTCCTCGCCCAGGTGCGCGCGATCTCCGAGGAGTGGGTCGGCGAAAAGGGGCTGCCGGAAATGGGTTTCACGCTCGGCGGCGTCGAGGAAGCACTCGATCCGGCCGTCCGGGTGGGCCTGGCCATCGATGCCGAGGGCAGCGTGCACGGGGTGACCTCGTGGCTGCCCGTCCACGCGGCGGGTGGTGAGATCCGCGGCTGGACCCTGGACGTGATGCGCAGGCGGCCCGGCGGCTTCCGCCCGGTGATCGAGTTCCTGATCGCCTCGGCCGCCCAGACCTTCAAAGAGGAAGGCGCCGAGATCATCTCGCTCTCGGGCGCACCGCTGGCACGCAGCGCCACGAACGGCGACGCCGAACCCATCGACCGTCTGCTCGAAGGGCTCGGCGCCGCCATGGAGCCGTACTACGGTTTCCGGTCGCTGCACGCGTTCAAGGCCAAGTTCCAGCCGCGCCACGAACCGGTCTACCTGTGCTATCGCGACGAGGCCGACCTGCCGCGCATCGGGATCGCGCTCACCCGGGCGTACCTGCCGGAGGCGTCGGCCAAGGACCTGATGGCGCTCGGCTCGCGCTGAGCGCCAAGCGCTCTCACCGAACCGACACAGCGTGCGCGGCCGCGCCGAGCGGCGCTCGACCGTCGACTCGCGCCGCGACCTCGGCGGGCACCGCGACACCCGGTTCCAGATTCGCCGCGGGCACGGCTTCGCCCCAGACCTGGTGCAGTGGAACGACTCCCGCCCACACCCCACCCGCGGCGATGTCCTCCGCGTCGTCGTTGGGCCCGCCGGTGCGCACCTTCACCGACGCCTCGGTGAGGTCGAGCGCGAGCACCATCGTCGCCGCCATCTCCTTACGATTCGGCGGCCGCACCCGATCCCACGACCCCGGCGCCGCGTGTTCCACGATCGCCCGCAGCGCCCGGACCCGCGCGTCCTCGTCGGTGACCAGCACCGCCCGACCACGGATCACCGCCGACCGATAGTTCATCGAGAAGTGCATGGCCGAGCGCGAGTACACCACCCCGTCGACATGGGTCACCGCCACCGAGATCTCGGTGCCGATCGCCGCGCGCAGATTGCCCGCGCCGGTGGACCCGTGCAGGTACAGCGTGTCGCCGACCCGGCCGTAAGCGGTCGGCAGCACCACCGGCGAGCCACCGAGCAGCACCCCGAGATGGCAGACCAGTCCCGCGTCGAGCACCGCGTCCAGGGCGGCCCGGTCCGCGACGCCGCGTTCCTTCGAGCGGGTCAGGGTGCTGCGCGGGGTCGGCGAGAGGGCGGGGCGAAGATCGTCGTGCGTGGTCATAGGATGAGCTTCGCCGACGAAGTGGACCGCGTGTAGATCCAATTCGCGAGAATTCCGACAGGCCAATTCGAGGTGGACGATGCTCGACGAACTCCCCATCCCGCTGGACCGCACCGCGGCCGAACCCCTGTCGGTGCAGGTCGCCGACGCCCTGCGCGCCGCCGCGACCGGCGGCATGCTGCGCGTGCACGACCGGCTGCCGTCCTCGCGGGCACTGGCCGCGCAGCTCGGCGTCAGCCGGGCCGTGGTCGCCGCCGCCTACGACCAGCTGCACGCCGAGGGCTGGCTCACCGGCCGACGCGGCTCGGGCACCTACCTCAGCACCGCGCCCGCCGCCGCGCCGCCCGGCACCGACCCGGCCGAACACGCCGCTCCCGAGTCCGGCCTGCTCGATCTCGGCCCCGGCGCGCCCTGTCTCGAGGCCCTGGACCCGGCGGCCTGGCGCCGGGCCTGGCGCGCCGCCGGGGACGCTCCCGACGAACCCCGCAAGGACCGCGCGGGCGAACCGGCGTTCCGCACCGCCGTCGCCGAACACCTGCTGCGGCATCGCGGCCTGGCCGCGGGCACCGCGTCGGTGGTGCTGGCCACCGCCGGGACCAGCGCGGCGGTGGGCGAACTCGCCACCGCCCTGCTGCGACCGGGTGACCGGGTGGCTATGGAGGACCCCGGCTACCAGCGCGCGGTCGGGGCGCTGCGGGCCGCGGGGATCGAGGTCGTCGCGGTGCCCGTCGACGGCGACGGCCTGCGCGTCGACTTGATTCCCGACGGCGTCCGCGCCGTGTATTGCACACCGGCACACCAGTTCCCGCTCGGCGCCAGGATGCCCGCCGCACGCCGGGTCGAGCTCATCGAATTCGCCAGGGCGGCGGGCGTCTTCGTCATCGAGGACGACTACGACGGCGAATTGCGGTACGACACCGCCCCGCTCCCGCTGCTGGCGGCGATGGCCCCGGATGTGGTGGTGCATCTCGGCACCACCAGCAAGATCATCGCCACCACGCTCGGTGTGGGCTGGCTGGTCGCCCGCCCCGAGATCACCGAGGCGGTACTGGCCCACCGCACGCGCACCGGTACCGCACCGAGCCCGGCGGGCCAGCGGGTGCTCAGCGCCTTCGCCCGGCACGGCGACCTCGCCCGGCACCTGCGCAGGCTGCGCCGCGTGGTCCCGCCACGACGGGTTCTCGTCGTCGACGCGCTCACCCGCCACGCGCTGCCGGTGGTCGGCGACGACGCGGGCTCGCACCTGGTGGTCGAGCTGGCCGACGCCGCCGCCGAACGACGCGCCGTCGAATACGCCCGCGCGCGCGGCGTGCTGCTCGACGGCCTCGCCCGCCACCATCTCGCCGCCGAGCACCGCTTCGGTGTCGCCCTCGGCTACACCGCGCTGCGCGCCGACGACCTGGCACAGGCCGTGCCGATCGCCGCCGACTGCCTCGCCGCGGCGCAGCGCGCCGACCCGGCGCGGTCGTAGCATGGACGCCAGACCCCGCGCGGGTCACTGTTCGCCCGTACTACCCCTCCGAGCATCGAAGTGGTGAGCACATGACCGAACAAGACATCCTGGCGCGCATCAAGCAGCTGGTCGACGACGAGCACGACCTGCGGTCCAAGGTCGCCGCGGGCGCGATCGACCCGGTCGCCGAACGTCAGCAGCTCGCCCAGCTCGAGGTGATGCTGGACCAGGCCTGGGACCTGCTGCGTCAGCGGCGCGCCCGGGTCGACGCCGCCGAATCCCCCGACGACACCGCGGTGCGTCCGGCCGGTGAGGTCGAGGGCTATCTGCAGTGACCGACGCCGACTACGACGTCATCGTCCTGGGTGCCGGACCGGCCGGTGAGAACGCCGCCGCCTACGCCATCGCGGGCAGCGACCGCACCGCCGCGCTGATCGAGCACCAGCTCTTCGGCGGCGAATGCAGCTATTGGGCGTGTATGCCCAGCAAGGCCCTGCTGCGGCCGGGCGCGGTGCTGCGGCTGGCCCAGGAGATGCCCGGGGTCACCGCGAGCGGCCCGCAGGTCGCCGACGTGCTGGCCCGCCGCGATTCCTTCGTCCACGACTACGACGACGAATCCCAGGTCGACTGGGCGAAATCGGCCCGGATCGAGCCGATCCGCGGCACCGGCAGGCTGGCCGGTGAGCGCACGGTCGAAGTCGTCACCACCGAGGGCACGCGCGTGCTGCGTGCCCGCCACGCTGTGGTGGTGGCCACCGGAACCACCGCGCTGATCCCGGACACCGCCGGCCTGCGCGAGGCCCTGCCGTGGACCTCCCGCGACGCCACCGCGATGGCCGTCGTCCCGCGCCGGGTCGCCGTCATCGGCGGCGGCGTCGTGGCCTGCGAGGCCGCCACCTGGATGGCCGAACTGGGTGCCCAGGAGGTGACCCTGCTGGTGCGCGGTGACCGGCTGCTGCCGCGCGCCGAACCGTTCGCCTCGGAGCTGATCCTGCGCGGGCTGCGCGACACGGGTGTGGTGACCGTGCGTCTGCACACCGAACCGCATCTGGTCTCGCGCCGCGACCCGGTCGACACCGGGGTGGGCCGAATCCACGGCGGCCCGGTCACCGTGGTCCTCGACGACGGCGAACTCGAGGTCGACGAACTCGTCGTCGCCACCGGCCGCGCCCCCGCCACCGACGGTCTCGGGCTCGACACCGTCGGCCTGCGGCCCGGCTACGTCGAGGTCGACGACCACCTGACCGCGCGCGGTGTCCCCGGCGACTGGCTCTACGCCGTCGGCGACGTGAATCATCGTGCGGCCCTGACCCATATGGGCAAATACCAGGCCAGGGTGTGCGGTGACGTGATCGCCGCCCGCGCCGAGGGCAAGCCCCTGGACAGCCCCCGCTACACCGCGAGCGCCGACCATCAGCAGGTCCCGCAGGTCGTCTACACCGCGCCCGAACTCGCCTCGGTCGGCCTGACCGAACACGAGGCACGCACCGGCGGCCACACCGTGGACACCGTCGAACTGGATATCGAGGTGGCGGGCACCGCCCTGGCCCGCGACGACTTCCGGGGCCGGGCCAAACTCGTCGTCGACACCGCCGAGGACCGGCTGCTCGGCGCCACTTTCGTCGGCCCGGAGATGGGCGAGCAGCTGCACGCGGCCACCATCGCGATCCTGGGCCGGGTCCCGATGGAAACGCTGTGGCACGCGG
The DNA here is from genome assembly GCF_053602435.1 of Nocardia sp. NPDC004415. Classification (NCBI taxonomy): domain Bacteria; kingdom Bacillati; phylum Actinomycetota; class Actinomycetes; order Mycobacteriales; family Nocardiaceae; genus Nocardia; species Nocardia sp. NPDC004415. The sequence goes on along the minus strand of NZ_JBSGDP010000016.1, from coordinate 31,299 downwards.
TGCCCGCCTATCCGACGGTCAGCGAGTTCTGGCTGCGGCTGCTGGAGGCGTGGCGGCAGCGCTGAGCGCTATTTGAGCAGCCGTGACATCCGCCGGTCGGCGAGTATCTTGCCGCCGGTCTGGCAGGTGGGGCAGTACTGGAAGGACCGCTCCGCGTAGGACACCTCGCGCACGATGTCCCCGCACACCGGGCACTTCTCGCCGGTGCGCGCGTGCACCCGCATCCCGGAGCGTTTCTCGCCCTTCAATCGGGCCGCGTCCTGCCCGGTCGAGCGCCGCACCGCGTCCAGCAGCACCTCGCGCATGGCGGTGTAGAGCTGCGAAACCTTCTCCGACGTAAGGGTTTTGGTATTGACGAACGGGGAGAGCTTGGCGGTGTGGAGGATCTCGTCGGAGTAGGCGTTGCCGATACCGGCGAGCAGGGTCTGGTCGACCAGCGCCGTCTTGAGCCGCTGCGAGGTGCTCGCCAGCAGGGCGGCGAACTCGTCCTCGGTGACGGCCAGCGCGTCCGGCCCCAGCCGCGCGATCCCGGGCACCAGCAGCGGGTCCTCGACGACGTACACCGCCAGCCGCTTCTTGGTCCCGGCTTCGGTCAGGTCGATGGCGGGCGTCGCGCCTTCGGGCGTGAAGAAGTGCACCCGCAGCGCCAGCGGCGATTTCCCGCCCGGCTTGGGTGGCAGCGGATTCGGCTCGTCCACCCACCGCAGCCAGCCCCCGCGCGACAGGTGCGTGATCAGCCACAGCCCACCGCAGTCCATCCCGAGGAACTTGCCCCACCGCCCGGCCCCGGTCACATCACGCCCCGACAGCGCGGTCACCGGCGGATCGAAGGTCTTCACCGCGCTCAACGCGGCCACGTCCACCCGGCCGACCACCGCGCCCACGGCATGGTCGCGCAGGAACTGCGCTAACGCCTCTACTTCGGGGAGCTCGGGCACGGACGCCAGTTTAGCGAGCTACGACTCCGTGTGACGGACCTCGGCGGCGCGCAGCAGGTAGATGTCCATGATCCAGCCCTTGGCTGCCCGTAGCTCCGCGCGCCGGGTGACGATCTCCTTCTCGACCTCGCGCAGCGGCCCCTCGATCAGGGTCTCGTCCGGCATGCCCAGGTAGGCGCCCCACCAGATGCGCACGTCGTCGCCGGGAACCTCGGTGAACGAGCAGTCACCGTCGAGCATCACCACCGTCGACCCCTCGCCCAGGCCCTCCTCACGCAGCCGTCGCCCGGTGGTGACGTGCACCGGCTCACCGATGCGGTGCAGCACCATCCGGTGCCTGGCGGCCAGCGCGGCCACACTGGTCACACCAGGGATCACCTCGTAGTCGAAGGCGCTGTGCCCGCGCGCCAGCACGTGCTCGACCATCCGCAGGGTGCTGTCGTAGAGCGCCGGGTCACCCCACACCAGGATCGCGCCGGTGCCCTCGACCTGGTCGAACGCCGCTTCGAGCAGTTCGGCGCGCCGCTCGTGCCAGTCGCGTACCACCTCGGTGTAGTCCGCGGGCGCGCGGTCACGCGGCGGATCGGCGATCTCGATGACGCGCGCGGGCCCGTCGACGTGCTCGGCCAGGATCGCGGTCCGCACCTCGACCAGCTCCCGCTTCCGCTCCCCCTTACCGATCACGAAGAATGCCTCGGCCCGCCGCATGGCCTTGACCGCCTGCATCGTCACCTGGTCGGGGTCCCCCGCACCGATGCCGATCACGTAGAGCTTGCGCATACGCGGAGAGCTTGCCAGGTGCCCGGGCACGTAGACTCGGCAGCCGTGGCCACCCCTGATACGCAGTACGAGGATCTGCTCCGGCACGTGCTCGCGGACGGCACCCCCAAAGCCGATCGCACCGGCACCGGTACCCGCAGCATCTTCGGGCATCAGCTGCGCTACGACCTGTCCACGAGCTTCCCGCTGATCACCACCAAGCGGGTGCACATGAAGTCCATCGCCTACGAACTGCTGTGGTTCCTGCGCGGCGACTCCAACGTCACCTGGCTGCGGGAACACGGGGTGAGCATCTGGGACGAGTGGGCCGACGCCGACGGCGAGCTCGGCCCCGTCTACGGCGTGCAGTGGCGCTCCTGGCCCACCCCCGACGGCACCCACATCGACCAGATCTCCCAGGTCCTGCACACCCTGCGCACCGATCCCGATTCGCGCCGGATGATCGTCTCGGCCTGGAACGTCGCCGATCTGGACAAGATGGCGCTGGCCCCCTGCCACGCGTTCTTCCAGTTCTACGTGGCCGACGGCAAACTGTCGTGCCAGCTCTACCAGCGCAGCGCCGACCTCTTCCTGGGCGTGCCGTTCAATATCGCCAGCTACGCGCTGCTCACCCTGATGGTGGCCCAGCAGACCGAGCTCGAGCCCGGCGAGTTCATCTGGTCCGGCGGCGACGTACACATCTACGACAACCACGTCGACCAGGTGCGCGAACAGCTCACCCGCGAGCCGTACCCGTTCCCCCAGCTGCACCTGCGCCCGGCGACCAGCCTGTTCGACTACACCTACGACGACATCGAACTCTCCGACTACCGCCACCACCCGCCGATCAAGGCCCCGGTGGCGGTGTGAGCCGTTTCATCGGGCTCATCTGGGCCCAGGCGAACAACGGCGTGATCGGCGTCGACAACACCATCCCGTGGCGCGTCCCCGAGGACATGGCCGCCTTCAAGAACACCACCCTGGGCCACCCCGTGATCATGGGCCGCCGCACCTGGGACTCGCTACCCCCCGCGTTCCGCCCGCTGACCGGCCGCCGCAACATCGTGGTGACCCGCCAGGACGACTGGTCCGCCGAGGGCGCCGAACGCGCGTCCTCCGTCGAAGATGCCCTGACCCTGACCGCCGACACCGACACCTGGGTGGCGGGCGGCGGCGAGATCTACCGCGCCGCACTCCCGTTCGCGACCCGCCTCCAGGTCACCGAGATCGACACCACCGTCCCCGGCGACGCCTTCGCCCCCGAGATCGGCCCGGAATGGCACGCCGACGACACCCCCTGGCAGGTCTCGAAAACCGGTCTGCGGTATCGCATTCGTCACTACACCCGCGGCTGACAACTTCGAGCTAACGGTCCGGGCAAAACGCTCGAGTGGGTGCGGGGTGTCGGGCATACTCCTCGATACCAGCCCGCGAGAAGCCTGCGAAAGGCGCTTTGCCATGGACAAGAAATCGCTGACCGCGGTGGCCCGCCAGCAGTTGAAGCTGGCCGCCACCTCGACGAGTGGCCGGAGCTCACAGACCGTCATCGGCGGCCACACCCACGCCCTGCGCCAGACCGTCGTCGCCCTCACCGAGGGCCAGAGTCTGGCCGAGCACGACAATGCGGGCGATGTCACGATCCAGGTTCTCTCCGGCACCCTGGTGCTCATCGCGGGCACCGACGAATGGAAGGGCTCGGCGGGCGATCTGCTGGTCGTGCCGCGTGCCCGCCACAGCGTCAAGGCCATCGACAACGTGGCGTTCCTGCTGACCGTCGCCAAGTAGCGGGCCCGGAATCGGCTGACACACCCGGGCACTGACCGGAGGTGTCGGTAGCGGCCCGTACGCTGGACGCCATGGGTGAGCCACAACCGGTACTCGATCCGCTCTCGCCTGCCGCGATCTTCCTCGTCGTCACCATCGACGAGGGCGGTGAGGCCACCGTTCGCGAACTGCTGTCGGATATTTCCGGTTTGCGCCGTTCGGTCGGTTTCCGCGTGCCCGGCGAGGGACTGTCCTGCATCACCTCGATCGGCTCGGCCGCCTGGGACCGCCTGTTCACCGGGCCCAAACCCGTTGAGCTGCACGAGTTCCCCGGCTACAACGGCCCGATCCACAGCGCCCCCGCCACCCCCGGCGACCTGCTGTTCCACATCAAGGCCGAAACCCAGGGCGCCTGTTTCGAACTCGCCATGGTGATCGGCGCGCGCCTGCAGGGTGCGGCCACCGTCGTCGACGAGACCGTCGGCTTCCGCTACTTCGAGCAGCGCGACCTGCTCGGCTTCGTCGACGGCACCGAGAACCCCGAGGGCGGCGCGGCGTTCTCCGCCGCGCTCATCGGCTCCGAGGACCCGGCCTTCACCGGCGGCAGCTACGTGATCGTGCAGAAGTACACCCACCCCCTCGACCAGTGGAACGCGCTGAGCATCGAGGAGCAGGAGCGGGTGATCGGGCGCACCAAGCTCGGCGACTACGAACTGCCCGACGACGTCAAACCCCCGAACTCGCACGTCGCGGTGAACACCCTGGTCGACCCCGACGGCACCGAACGCCAGATCCTGCGCGCCAACATGCCCTTCGGCACCATCGGCAGCGGCGAGTTCGGCACCTACTACATCGCCTACGCGGCCACCCCGAGCGTCACCGAGCGCATGCTCGAGCGGATGTTCCTGGGCACCGAGGACGCGGCCTACGACCGCATCCTCGACTTCTCCTTCGCCGTCACCGGCACCCTGTTCTTCACCCCCACCGTCGACTTCCTCGACGACCTGCCCGACGCACCCGAGTCCGTCTCCACCGAACCGGCCGACGACGCCCTGGCCGAATTCGTCCCGGTGGAACAGGCGAACGCCGCCGCCGCGGCGGCACCGAACGGTTCACTCGGCATCGGCTCGATGAAAAGGAGTATCTGAATGAACAACCTGCACCGCGAACTCGCGCCGATCAGCAGTGAGGCGTGGGAGGCCATCGAGGAGGAGGCCACCCGCACCTTCAAGCGGCACATCGCGGGCCGCCGCGTGGTCGACGTGTCCGGCCCGCACGGCACCGCGTACTCCTCGGTCGGGCTCGGCCGCACCGCGCCCATCGAGGCCCCGGGCGACGGCGTGCAGGCCCGGCAGCGCCTGGTGGCGCCGCTGGTCGAGCTGCGGGTGCCGTTCACGCTGTCGCGCCTGGAACTCGACGACATCGAGCGCGGCGCCCAGGACGCCGACCTGGACCCGGTGAAGGACGCGGCCAAGAAGATCGCCTTCGCCGAGGACCGCGCCATCTTCGAGGGCTACGCGGCCGCCCAGATCACCGGCATCAGGGCCGCGGCCTCGAATGCCTCGATCGCGGTGCCCAGCGATGTGCTGGCCACCCCCGAGGCCATCGCGCAGGCGCTCACCGAGCTGCGCCTGGCCGGTGTCGACGGCCCGTACTCGGTGCTGCTCAGCGCCGACCTGTACACCGAGGTCAGCGAGACCTCCGACCACGGCCACCCGGTCCGCACGCACATCGAGCGGCTGCTGCCCTCCGGCGAGATCATCTGGGCACCGGCCATCGACGGTGCCTTCGTGCTCACCACCCGCGGCGGCGACTTCGATCTGCGGATCGGCCAGGACCTGTCCATCGGCTACCTGTCCCACGATGCCGAGACGGTGCAGCTGTACTTCCAGGAGAGCCTCACCTTCCTGGTCAACACCGCGGAGGCGGCGGTCGCTCTCGACGCCTGAGCATCGCCCCGTGACCACGCGGCACGGTTCTGCCACAATCGGGTCGGCCCGGTCGTAGGCGGAACCGGGCCACGAGGGAGGTCGCATGTCCGCGGTACGTGCCGGTGTCGTTCCGGCGAGCCGGAGCCTGCTCTACTGCCTGGTCGGCGCGCTGGTCGCCACCGGCGTCGTCGGGCTGTTTCTGGCGATGTTCGGGGTGAACCGGCTGTTCGCGTGGATTCTGCTGGGTGTCGCGGCGGGTATCGGCGTCGGCGCGGCGCTGTTCACGCGCGATGTGGTGGAGCTCAGCGAGCACGCCATCTCGGTCCGCGCCCCGTTCCGCGCGGCGACCGTGCCGTGGGAGCGCGTCGTCGGCGGCCGCTTCACCCTCGACGAACACGCCCGCTGGGCATTGGCGCTCGACCTCAACGGCGGCTCGTCCGACGAACTCGTCCTGCTGTCGATCCCGCCGGTCCACGGACCGGTCTCGGGCGCCTACGACATGCGCAAACGGGAACAGGTCACCGAGATCCGGGAACTGTTGCGCGCCAAGCGCATTCCCATCACCGTGCTGCCCGAGATCGCGGAAGCGCTGAGCGAGCACTGGCAGATCGCCCCGCCGACCGCCCGCTGATCCCTACCCACCGCGGCGGCACCACCGGCGCTCAGTCGGGCTGCCCGCCGATCTCGCCCATCCGGGCGAGCAGAGCCTCGGCGGCCGCACGCACCGGCGCCGGATCACCGTCGTACCCGACGATGCGCACGATCGCGTCCGGGATGACGTACTCCGTCTCGACCCCGGCCACCCCCTCGTCGGACCGGATGCCGATCACCGTCTCCACCAGCCGGAACGGCAGAATCCGCGCGTCGTCGGCGATCCGCGCCGCCGACGCGGCCGCCGACGCCAGCCGCTCGTAGTGCGCGCGCAACTCGTCGCGCCGCTGCCGGAACTCCCCGAATCGCTCGGTGCGCAGTTCGGGCAGCAGGTACAGCGCGCCGAGATTCCAGCGCGCGGTGCGTAACTGCCGCACGTCGAACAGCGCCAGCGCGTAGAGCTTGGTCGCGGCGTCCTCGGGTTCGTCGCGCATCCGCCGCACCAGGTCGGCCGGGCCCGCGATGGTGTCGGCCAGCAGCGCGTCGAGGATGTCGTCCTTGGCGGCGAAGTGGTGATACAGCGAGGCCTGCCGGATACCGACCGCGTCGGCCACCGCCCTGGTCGAGGTGTTGGCGTAGCCGTGGGTGGTGAACAGTTCTGCCGCCGCGTCGAGGATCTCCGCGCGCGGCGTGGTCCCCTGCCTGCGCCGCTGTTCCAGCCGGGGACGCCCGGGACCGAGGTTTGCCACCGATCGATTCTGTCATCGGCTGTCACAGCCGCCGCGGCGGGCACCTCACCAGCGTCGATGTCGCGCGGTCGAATTCCTGTCATTCGACAGAAACCTGGGCAACGCAGAAGTAACCGGGAGCCCCACAGTCGATACACGCACGACACCGTTCGAGCGATCGCGCGCGCAAAACTATCGACTGATAGATATTTGGCCGCACCGCCGAAGGACACCGATATGGCCACGACTCTCGACTCCCCCGCCGTCCCGCCCGGAACCGGCCGCGACAGTGCCGATCTCGCCCGGTTCGGCTACGAGCCCGTACTGCATCGCAAGCTGGGCCGCTACGCCTCCTTCGCGGCGGGCTTCTCGTTCGTCTCGATTCTCACCACGATCTTCCAGTTCTTCGGCTTCGGCTACGGCTTCGGTGGCGCCGCGTTCTTCTGGACCTGGCCGCTGGTCTTCGCCGGCCAGTTCCTGGTGGCGCTGAACTTCGCCGAACTCGCGGCCCGGTATCCGATCTCGGGCTGTATCTACCAGTGGTCGCGGCGCCTGGCCGGTGGCCTGATCGGCTGGTTCGCGGGCTGGATGATGGTGATCGCGCAGGTCGTCACCGCCGCGGCGGCCGCCATCGCGCTCCAGGTGGTGCTGCCCTCGATCTGGAGCGGTTTCCAGATCATTGGCACCGACACCGCGCTCACCTCCCGCGACGGCGCGATGAACGCCGTGCTGCTGGGCAGCGTGCTGCTGGTGCTCACCACCACGATCAATGTGATCGGCATCGATCTCATGGCCCGGATCAATTCCATCGGTGTCACCATCGAGATCGTCGGCGTGCTGGCGATCATCGCGCTGTTCTTCACCGGTGCCGAGCGCGGACCCGATGTGGTGCTGCACACCGATCAGGCCGCGCCGGGTCCGTACTGGGCGGCGTTCCTGGTCTCGGGCCTGATGGCCGCCTATGTGATGGTCGGATTCGATTCCGCCGGTGAGCTTTCCGAGGAGACCAAGAACCCGCGCCGGGTGGCGCCGCGCACCATTCTGCTGGCGCTGTCGATGTCGGCGCTCGGTGGTGGGCTCATGCTGATCGGCGCGCTGATGGCGGCACCGAGCCTGTCCGACGGCGAATTGGCTTCGGGTGGCCTGGCTTACGTCATCACGGCGAAGCTGAACAGTCCCGCCGGTTCGGTGCTGCTCGGCTGTGTCGCGGTCGCGGTGATCGTGTGCACGCTGGCCATCCAGACGGCCGGTTCACGCCTGATGTTCTCGATGGCCCGCGACGGCAAACTGCCGTTCTCCCAGGCACTCTCGACCGTGCACCCGCGTTTCGGCACGCCGGTCTGGCCCGCCGTGGTGATCGGCGCGCTCGGCATCGGCCTGCTGGTGCTGAACCTGGGCAATCCGGCCATCTTCGCCACGCTGGCCAGCGTGTGCATCGTCAGCCTGTATGTGGCGTATCTGCTGGTCACGGTGCCGCTGCTGCTGCGCCGGATCAAGGGCCTGCCCGCCGTGGGCGACCCGTCACTGTTCACCCTGGGCCGCTGGGGTGTCCCGGTCAACGCGCTCGCGGTGGTCTGGGGCATCGCCATGGTGGTCAACCTGGCCTGGCCGCGCCCGGAGGTCTACACCCCGGAGGGCGGCAGCTGGTGGCAGCTGTGGGCCGGTCCGCTCTCGGTGCTGGTCATCCTCGCGACGGGCGCGATCGTCTACCGCTTCGTCGTGGCGGGCACCAACGAGGCCCCGGGCGTCGAGCCCGCGGCCGTCGCCGCGTAGCCGCCGAACACGTACTCACCGAGGAGATCGCTATGACAAGCACCCAGTCCACCGACGGCGCCCGCGCCCACGCGCGCGCCCAGGCCGCCGCGGCGACCCTCGCGCGGCCCGATACCCCCGCCGGGGTCGATCCCGCCGCAGTCGTTCTCGCCCAGCGCATTCCGTCCGGCGGCTACGCGAACATCGTGCTCGGCCGGGGCACGCGGGTCCGGCTGGCCGACCCGTCCGGCACCACCTGCGCGCACCTGTTCCTGCTCCGTGCCGAGGCGCCGTGGGAGCGGCTCAATGTCGCCGACACCGTGAAGGTGCCGTGGCAGGCGTATCTGGGCGCGGGCCATCCCCTGCTCTCCGATCAGGGCCGGGTGCTCGCCACCGTGCTCACCGATTCGTCCGGCCACCACGACACGCTCTGCGGCCCCGGCACCGGCGGCCGCCACCAGCTCCACCTGGCCGGGGCCAAACACGGCCTGGAACCCCGCGATATCGGCCCGTCGATCTCGCTGTTCCGTGGTGTCCGCGTCGAGGCCGACGGTGGTCTCGTCGCGACCGGCAACGCCGAGCCGGGCGCCGCGATCGACCTGCTGATCCACCTGCCGGTGACGCTGCTCGTCGCCACCGCCCCGCATCCCCTCGACGACCGCCCGACCGGCGATCTCGACCTGCTGGCCTGGTCCTCCCCCGCCGACCTGGCCGCCCTGCCCAACGACGACCCGGAGTACCGCCGGGCCGTGGACAACACCGAAGCCGCCTGGGCGGCCGCGCTGAACCAGGAGGTGCCGGCATGACCGCCGCGACCCGCACCGTCGTCCTCGACGAGACCGTTCCCGCCCAGGCCCCGTGGTCGGCGATCGTCCGCGCGGGCGACCAGCTCGAGATCATCGACCTGCACGGCAACCAGGCCGTGGACTGCCTGCTCTACTCCGCCGCCGACCGCACCGACCGCTACAGCGCCCAGGCCACCATCGCCGCCCAGCGCAATATCTTCCTCACCACCGGCAGCGTGCTGCGCACCGAGGCGGGCACCCCGCTCATGACGGTGCTCGCCGACGAGGTCGGCAATCACGACACCATCGCGGGCGCCTGCTCCCAGGAATCCAACACCTTGCGCTACGGCCACCACACCGGTCACCAGCACGCCTGTGTCGAGAACTTCCTCACCGCCGCGCTCGAGTGGGGCCTGGGCAAGCGCGATCTGGTGTCGAACATCAACTGGTTCATGAACGTCCCGGTCGAAGCCGACGGCACCCTGGGCATCGTCGACGGCCTCTCCGCCCCCGGCAAGAAGGTCACCCTGCGCGCCGAGATCGACACCCTGGTCCTGGTCTCCAACTGCCCCCAGATCAACAACCCCTGCAACGGTTTCGACCCCACGCCGGTCCGCATGGTGGTGACGCGATGAGCCTCGTCACCGAGGCGGCGATCCGCACGCCCGACACCGATACCGCGCTCTCCACGCAGACAGCCGCCGCCCGCCGCGTCGAGGTCGTGCGCCCCGGGATGCAGACCACCGTGCAGGACTGGCCCGGCCGAATCGGCTACTGGCACATCGGTGTTCCGCCATCCGGCCCCATGGACGACCTCTCGTTCCGCCTCGGCAACCGCGTCCTGGGCAACCCCGAGGGCGCCGCGGGGCTGGAATGCACGCTCGGCGGCCCCGCCCTGCGGTTCACCGAAGCGACCTGGGTGTGCGTGACCGGCGCCGTCGCCGACGTGCGCGTCGACGGACGTCCGGTCGAGCAGTGGCGCACCGTCGAGATCCCCGCCGGTGGCCTGCTCGACGTGGGTGCCATCCGCGGCCCCGGCATGCGCACCTACATCCTGATCTCCGGCGGTATCGACGTCGACCAATTCCTCGGCAGCGCGGCCACTTTCACGCTCGGTAAGTTCGGCGGCGGAACGGGGTCGGCACTGCGGGCCGACGACACCCTGCCGCTCGGCGAGGCGACCGCCCGCCTGGCACCGGCCGTCCCCATGGCCGACATCCCGGCCTTCGGCCGCCGCTGGGAGCTGGCCGTCACCGAGGGCCCACACGGCGCCCCGGAGTTCTTCACCCGCAACGACTTCGACACCATCCTCGGCACCGACTACGAGGTGCATTTCAACTCCGACCGGACCGGCGTACGCCTGATCGGCCCGAAGCCGGAATGGGCCCGCACCGACGGCGGCGAAGCGGGACTGCACCCGTCGAACATCCACGACAACGCCTACACGATCGGCGCCCTCGACTTCACCGGTGACACCCCGATCCTGCTCGGCCCCGACGGCCCGAGCCTCGGCGGTTTCGTCTGCCCGGTCACGGTCGTCGCCGCCGAGCGCTGGAAGCTCGGCCAGCTCGCCCCGGGCGACACCGTGCGCTTCGTCGTCGTGCGCGCCGAACAGGCCGCTCCCGCAGCCGAACTCGGCCCTGCTCGCCGGGCCTCGCTGGGCACCGTCCTCTCGGCGGGCCGCGACGGTGACGACGGCGTCCTGCGCCGCACCGAGGCCGACGACGAGACCCGCGTGACCTACCGCCGCCAGGGCGATGACGGCGTCCTCGTCGAATACGGCACCCTCACCCTCGATCTCGGCCTGCGAGCCCGCGTCCACGCCCTGCACCAGCACCTCATCGCGGCCCGGCCACGCGGCATCGTCGAGCTCACCCCGGGCATCCGCTCCCTGCAGATCCGCGTCGACCCCGCCGTCCTGCCCGTCCCCCAGCTGCTCGACCTGCTCGCCGAAGCCGAGACGCTGCTCCCCGATTCCGATCAGCTGGTGGTGCCCAGCCGCACCGTCCACCTGCCGCTGTCCTGGGACGACCCGTCCACCCGCGAGGCCATCACCCGCTACATGCACGGCGTGCGCGCCGATGCCCCCTGGTGCCCGTGGAACATCGAGTTCATCCGCCGGATGAACGGCCTGGCCTCGGTCGATGACGTGCACCGCACCGTCTTCGACGCCGAATACCTCGTCCTGGGCCTGGGCGATGTGTACCTGGGCGCCCCGGTGGCCACGCCCACCGACCCCCGGCACCGCCTGGTCACCACCAAGTACAACCCCGCCCGCACCTGGACACCCGAGAACGCCGTCGGTATCGGCGGCGCCTACCTGTGCATCTACGGCATGGAGGGCCCCGGCGGCTACCAGTTCGTCGGCCGCACCACCCAGGTCTGGAACCATCGCGCCCGCCCCACCGGCACCGCGGGCCCCGGCGTCGACCACTTCGCCACCGAAACACCGTGGCTGCTGCGCTATTTCGACCGCATCCGCTGGTACCCGGTCGAGTCCGACGAGTTGCTCGACCTCCGTGCGGATTTCGCGGCGGGCAAGGTGGACGTCACCGCGGAAGACGGCGAGTTCCGTCTGGCCGACTATCGCCGCTTCCTCACCGACAACGCCGCCGACATCGCGGATTTCCGCGCCGTGCAGGCCCAAGCCTTCGCCACCGAACGCCAATCCTGGCGCACAGCAGGCGAACTCACCGACTGAAGCCGGGACGAGCGGCGTCAGCCGTCTTCGGCGGCACGCGCGTCGGCGAGCGCCGTCGCCGCCGGATTCGTGGCATCGCGAATGACGCGCAACCCGGTGACCAGCCCCGCGAGCTGCTCCGGCGTCAGCAATCCGGTCAGCCAGCGGTCCAGCGCGACCAGATAGTCCGGCAACACCTGCTCGAGGCGACGGACCCCATCCTCGGTGAGTGCCGCGTGGGCACTGCGCCGATCGGCGGGGTCGAGCTGCCGCTCCACCAGCCCGGCCCTGGCCAGCCGGTCGACGAGCCTGGTCACCCCACTGGTGGACAGCTCGGTCTGCGTCGCCAGATCCGACATCCGCAGCCGACGGCCCGCCGACCTGCTCAGCCGCATGAGCGCGTTGAGATCGAGGCCGGACAGGCCGTGCGCGTTCCAGGTGGGTTCGAGTTTCGCGAGGAGGCCACTGTTCGCCTCGAAGAGCAGACCGGCGCTGGTCAGCCGGGGATCGTCGAAGAGTTCTTGCGCGGACATGTCACCCACCCTAGCGGATACTTGCCGTGCGGATAGTTGACGCGAGGAATATCTACGGGTAGATCTATGTCTACGCAATATTCCTCTCGGCAACTATTGGAGTGATCATGCAGCACCACACCTGGGTCGCCGGTTTCCGCACCGGCGTGATCAGCCCGTACGAGCAGATCAAGCTCGCCGAATCACGGGAGCTCGCCGACGAGACCGTCCGCCAGATCCTGCACCTGGCCGGTGGTGGCGACGCGGTGCGCGTGCGGCTGACCAACCGCTACGGCACCGCCCCGCTGACGATCGGCACCGCGCGGGTCGCCCTCCGCGAGACCGGGTCGGCGATCGTCGCCGACACGGCGCGACAGGTGCTCTTCGACGGCGCGGGCAGTGCGGTGATCGCCCCTGGCGCCGACCTGGTGAGCGATCCGATCGATCTTCCGGTCGACGCGGGTACGGACCTGATGCTGAGCCTGTACCTGCCCGAACCCACCGGCCCGGCGACCTTCTCGCATCAGCCGGGCGAGGTCGCCTCCGTGACCACCGGAGACCGCACCGCCGACACAGAACTCACTGCGGCACAGGAGGTTCCGGCGCGATTCTTCATCACCGGCATCGACGTCCTCGCACCCACCGACACCCCGGTGGCCGTTGCCCTCGGCGACTCGTGGTTCGAGGGTTTCGGTACCACGCCGAGCACCAATCGCCGATCGATCGACGCGCTCAATGCCCGCCTCGACCACGGCTGGGTGGTCAACAACGGCATCTCCGGCAACCGTCTCACCGCCGAGGAGATCGGCGAATCCGGCTTCGCCCGAGCGGATTCCGACGCGTTCACCGTCCCCGGCGTCACCGATGTACTGCTGAACTTCGGCATCAACGATCTGATTCTTGGCGCCCAGGCCGGTCAGCCCCCGGCGACCGCCGAGGACCTGATCACCGCCTTCACCGACCTGGCGACCCGCGCGCACGCCGCCGGTCTGCGCGTCCACGCCGCTACGATCGGCCCCTACGCGGGCTGCGTCTACCCCGGCATGCCGCTGCTGGAAACCCAGCCGACCCGGGCCGCCGTCAACGAATGGTTGCGTGCCACCGATGTTTTCGACTCGATCTTCGATGTCGATCGCGCGGTGGCCGATCCGGCCCGCCCCGACCATCTGCGCGCCGAGTTCGACAGCGGCGACGGCATGCATCTCAACGATGCCGGTGCCGCCGCGATGGCGGCGACGGTCGGCACCCTGTTCGGGCGCACGCTCACCCCGTGACGGCGGCGACCGCCTCGATCTCGATGAGCGCGCCCTCGACCGCCAGGCCGGAGACGAAGGCGAAGGTGATGGCGGGCGGATGGGGGGTGCGCTCCCAGGCGGCGCCGAAGGCGGCGAAGCCGTCCTGCAGGCTCTCGCCCTCCTTGATGAGCAGGTTCCACTTGACCACGTCGGCGGGCTCGGCCCCGGCGGCGGCGAGGCAGGCCCGCAGGTTGACCAGGGTCTGGCGGACCTGCGAGGCGAGGTCGGGGCCGACCACCCGGCCGGTGGCGTCCACACCGTTCTGTCCACCGATGTAGATCAGGTCGGCCCCGGCGGGCACCCGCACCACCTGGGAGAACGCGGGGTTGCTGTGCAGAGTGTCGGGATTGATGTACGTCGCGATTGCCATGCGCCTACCGTAACCAGTTAAACTGGTGTCATGCAAGAGCGAAAATCTCTCCCACCCGCCGTGCGCCGTCGTTTCCAGACCGGTCGCCCCTGCCTGGACCTGGTGCACACCGGTGGCGAGGGCGAACTGGCGGTGTGGGAAATCGTGCACGATGCCGAGGACCTGGGCCGCTGGCTGAGCGTCATCCTCGCGATCCCCGACATCACCGCCGAGGACGCCGACCTCGCCGCATTCCGCGTGCTCCGCGCAGCTCTCTCCCGCAGCGCCTTCGGACAGGCAGCGGGAAAACCCTTGTCCCCCGACGATATCGAGACGATCAACAACGCCGCGAGCGAGCCGCCCCTGACGCCCCACCTCACCCCGAACCTGACGACGAGCTACCCCGCGCCCACCGCCGGGGCAGCACTGTCGACTCTCGCCCGCGACGCGATCGACCTGTTCACCGGCCCCCTGGCCCACCGCATCCGCGTGTGCGCCTCCGAGACCTGCGGACTGCTCTTCGTCGACGCCTCACGCCCCGGCCGCCGCAAATGGTGCTCGATGGATCGCTGCGGCAACCTCAGCAAGGTCGCGCGATACCGGGAGTCACACGACGCCTAGCGCCCTGGACTCAGAGTCCGTACTTGCGGACGAATTCCTCGGTGAGGTCGATAGCGGGCAGGCCGTGCTCGGTCGCGCTGGTGTCGACCGCGGTCTCCTCGATCAGCCGCTCGGGCTGCGGCGGCAACTGCCGCCACTGCGCCCGCGGGTCCGCCTCCGCACCGTGCTGATCGCTCATGACCCTCCCCTTCGTCCACTAGCCAGAATACAGGACCGTCTTCCCCGAAGCATGCCCGCGCGCATAGACTTCCACGGCCCGTGCGGCCTCTGCCAGCGGAAACCGTCGCTCGATCACCGGAAGCACCTGCCCGCCCGCGGCCAGCGTCGCCAGGTGTTCGAGGTCGGTGACGGACGGCCGCATCAGCAGCGCCTTGATGGATTGGCGGACGAACAGGTCGGTGAGTGCCACCTGCGCGATCCAGACGACCGGGCGGAACCAGTCGTCACCGAGGGCGGCCGACGAGGAGATGAAGATGCCGTCCGGGGTCAGCACCCGTCGCCACTCACGGAGTGTGCGATTGCCCGCCAGGTCGAAGACGACATCATAGGTCTCGCCCGCGCGGATGAGATCCGTTGTGGTGTAGTCGATCACGGCGTCGGCGCCGATGCCGCGCACCATCTCCAGGTGGCGCGTGCTGCACACAGCGGTCACGTGCGCACCCAGTGTTCTGGCGATCTGTACCGCGAAGCTGCCGACACCGCCGGAGGCGCCGTTGACGAGGACGCGAGTACCCGGGCCGACTTTTCCGATATCGCGTAGCCCCTGGAGGGCGGTCATCCCCGAATCCGGTATCGCGGCAGCGTCTTCCATGCTCACGCCCGCCGGGACACGGACGAAGCAGTCGACCGCCGCGCCCACGTACTCGGCGAACGCCCCGCCGGGTACCTCACCGAAAACCCGGTCACCGACACTGAATTCGGTGACGCGTGGTCCGATCGCGGTCACCTCACCCGCCAGGCTCTGACCGATCACCCGATGCTTGGGCCTGCGCAACCCGAACCCGAGCCGCACCAGATAGGGCGTGCCGGTGAGCAGATGCAGGTCACCGCGACACAGCGAGGCCGCCCGCACCCGCACCACGATCTCGCCATCACCCGGCGTGGGCCGGGGAACGACCTCCGTGCGCAACACCTCGCTGCCGCCGTAGCGCGGTGCCACGCACGCGGTCATCGTCGCCGTCTCGACCTCGGTCATGAGTGCCCCATCTCCACTTACGGTGTAAGTCTCTACGCCCAGACGGTACGCTTACGCCGTAAGTTGGTCAAGGACGACAGTCAGGAGCCACGGTGGCCCCGCGTACGCCGCTCACCAGGGAACGAGTCCTGCGCGCAGCGCTCGGGCTCGCCGATCAGGAGGGCCTCGACGCGCTGACGATGCGCAAGCTGGCCAAGGTCGTCGGCGTGGAGGCCATGTCGCTGTACAACCACGTCGCCAACAAGGACGACCTGCTCGACGGGCTGTGCGATCTGGTCGTCGCCGAGATGTACGTCCCCCGCGCCGACGGCGACTGGCGCGGCGAACTACGCCGCCGCGCCGTCTCGGCCCACGAGGTCCTGCTGCGCCACCGCTGGGCCACCGGGCTGATCGGCTCCCGCATCAATCTCGGCCCGGCCATGCTCCGCTACGTCGACGCCACCCTCGGCTGCCTGATCGCCGCGGGCTTCACCTACGAACAGGCCGACCACGCCTGGAACGCCCTGGACAGCCACATCTACGGCTTCACCCTCCAGGCCGTCAACTTCCCCCTCGACCCCGCCGACTACGCCGCGGCCGCCACCGAATTCCTCCCCCTCATCCCCCCTGAAACCCACCCCCACATGCACGCCCTGGCCACCCTCGTCAGCACCGGATCCCACTCCGGCACCGCCGATTTCACCTTCGGACTGGACCTGCTGCTCGACGGTTTGAGCCGGCTGCTCACACCCGGGTAGCTCGATCGCCGACCGAATCAGGGCAGCAGAGAACCCGGATCGACCTTGAATTCGAACGGTGCGGGAACCATCTCCTCCCGACCGGCGGAAAGCCGCAGGGTTTGCACGTACGCACCGTCGGTGCCGAGCGAGTAGGCGAACAGGACCGGAAGCGTCTCACCCGGCAGCTGGCCTTTGAAGGCGTTGATCTCGAAGCGCCAGTAATGCGAGATCCCGGCTGCCGCGTAGATCAACGGCTTCACCATACGGTCCGGATAAGTCGTCGACTTGGACACGACCTCGACCGCTACCGAAACCTGCGTGGCGGGCACACCTCGACTGTCCATGTCGATCGGCGTCCGGGCGATCAGCAGGTCAGGGATCGGCTCATCGGAACCGATCAGCACGCCCGTCCCGAGCAGTGCGACCATGTCCGAAGGCACAGCGGTCTGTAGCGCCAGGAACAGCGACTGGACCAGCCATTGATGCTTCGGCTTCGGGGCGGCGTTCACAACGAGCTGGCCATTCAGCACCTCATAACGCAGTCCATCATCGGGCATCCGATCCAGATCCGCGGCGGTCCATTCCTCCGAGTGCGGCACCGGCATCACCACTCCGAACACACCTCCCACCTGACCGACCGGGTGTGCGAACACACCATTGACAGCTGATTCCGAGTCTAACCCGAGGCACGGCGCCGGCGCCGAGAAGAAGCTTCCCGGCGCCCGCTCAGCTCTCATTCCGCGACGATCACCGTGACCTCGCCGTCGGCGGCGTCGGTGACGTCACCGGCGGCCACGAACCAGTGCGTGACCTCCCCGTCGGCCAGGTCGTCGGCGACCTCGCCGTCGGGCAGCACCGACAGGGCGCCCGCGGTGGCGGCGGCCAGGAATTCCTGGACGGCGGCCGGGCCGGAGGCGTGGGTGGTGTAGGTGGTGCACTCGTAGTCGATGCCGTGTTCCTCGCGCAGGCGTTCGGCCAGCGCCAGCGCGGCGCTCTGGGTGAGCGTCGTGGTGGACTCGGCGGTGGCCAGGACGAAGGCGGGGTGGTCCTCGGACAGCGGACGGACGCGGTCGGCGTAGGAGACGGGATGCGCTGCGGCGGCGGCGATCTCGTCCTCGATGTCGGCCAGGACCAGCCATTCGCCCGCCACCCCGGCGACCGCTTCGGCACTGACGCCGAAGGTGGCGCCCGCCGCGGCGATCTCCACGCCGGCGAGTTCACCGGCGAAGAGCACTGCGGCCCCGGCCTTCTGGACCGCCCAGGCGGCCAGCACCGAATCCACCCCGCGCGGCAGCGAGACGGCCACCACGTCACCGGGTCCGGCACCGCGGGCGATGAGCACGCGGGCCAGCTGCGAGGACTTGCGATCCAGTGCGCTGTAGGCGATCTCGCTGTCGCCGCGCAGCAGGGCGGGTGCCTGCGGATCGGCCTCGACGACCTCGGCGAGCACCTTGGCCACCGTCTGCGCACCCACGCCCGCCGTGGCGACCGGTGCCGGTGCGGCGGCGGTCACGCCGGACTCGGCGAGCAGCTGGGCGCGTTCACCGGCATCGAGGATGTCGATGTCGCCGACGAGCCCGTTCGGGTTGTCGAGCAGCTCGTCGAGCACCCGCAGCAGGCGCGCGGACAGGGTGCGGACCTCGTCCTCGGTGTAGGTGCTGCGCAGGTAGCGCAGGGTGATCTCGATGGTCGACTCGGCCATCACCACCAGCGTGAGCGGGTAGTGGGTGGCGTCGTCGAGGCCCACACCGGTGACCTGCATGCCGTCGATCGAGCTCGCCGCGGTGACCGCGTCCTTGTCCATCGGGTAGGACTCGAACACCAGCAGCGTGTCGAACGCCGCGCCGGCACCGGCGACCCGCTGGATATCGGACAGGCCCACGTAGTGGTGGCTGAGCAGGTCTGCCTGTTCGGCCTGCACCCGCTTGGTCAGCTCCTCGGCGCTGATCCGGTCGTCGATCTGGATACGCACCGGCAGGGTGTTGATGAACAGGCCGACCATCGACTCCACGCCGGGCAGCTCGGCCGGGCGGCCGGACACGGTCGCGCCGAACACCACGTCGTCGCGGCCGGTCAGGCGGCCGACGACGATGCCCCACGCGGTCTGCAACAGCGTGTTCACGGTGACGCCGAGTTCACCGGCGTGCTTGCTCAGCGCCCTGGTGCGGTCGTTGTCGATCTCGACGACGACCTTGCCGATCTCGTAGCGCTCCTCGGTGCGCGGCGCGGGCGCCAGCTGGGTGGGGCCTTCGACCCCGGCCAGCGCCTCGGCCCAGACCCCCAGTGACACTTCGCGATCCCAGCCGGAGAGGAAGGACAGGAAGTTGCGGTAGGAGGCCACGCGCGGCAGCGCGGTGAGGTCACCGTGCACCGCGTAGAGCACCAGCAGGTCGCGCATGAGCAGCGGCATGGACCAGCCGTCGATCAGGATGTGGTGCACCGTGATCGCCAGGTGCGACTGGCCCTCGTCGGTCTTGTAGAGACCGAAGCGGATCAGCGGCGCGG
Organism: Nocardia sp. NPDC004415; assembly: GCF_053602435.1. Classification (NCBI taxonomy): domain Bacteria; kingdom Bacillati; phylum Actinomycetota; class Actinomycetes; order Mycobacteriales; family Nocardiaceae; genus Nocardia; species Nocardia sp. NPDC004415. Next base: position 12,175 of record NZ_JBSGDP010000016.1, on the reverse strand, counting down.
TGGCCATGTCGAACTGGTTCGCCCGGTCGGCGACCAGCAGTTCCTGCATGCGCGGCAGGCGCTCGCCGGCGGGCAGATCGGTCAGGTCGACCTCACGCCAGGGCACCTCGAGCTCCGACATCACCACCTGCACCGGCTGACCGGCCGAGTCGGTGACGAACGCGGTCCGCAGGTTCGGGTACCGGTCCAGCACGGCCTGGGCCGCGCGGCGCAGGCGTTCGGTGTCGAGCGTGCCGGTCAGGTCGAGCACGGCCTGCACGGTGTAGACGTCGACGGTGGCCGAGCTGAGCATGGCGTGGAACATCAGGCCCGCCTGCAGCGGCGAGAGCGGCCACACCTCCGACAGCGCCGGGTAGTCGCCTTCCCACAGCTCGAGGTCGGTCTGTTCCACCCGCACCAGCGGCATGTCCGACGGGGTGAAACCGCCCGCGTCGGCGCGCTGCGCGTGGGTGGCCAGCGCGGTGAGCGCGGCGACGAACAGGTCGGCGAACTCCTGGGCCTGGTCGATGCTCAGCAGGCCGGTCGGGAACGCGATGTTCGCGCCGAGCTGCGGGCCCTCGTCGCCGTCGTTGACGATGGCGTTGATGTCCAGCGTCGCGTTGGCGGGCATGTCCAGGTCCATCTCGGCGTCGAGCTGACCCAGATCTGCCACCGGCACCCAGCCCAGTTCGGCGAGCTCGGCCGGGATCTCACCGGCGGTGGCGCGACCGAGGTAGTTGAAGCTGATCTGGCCGACGCTCGGCAGTTCGGCGCCCTCGGCGGTCAGGTACTTGACCATGCCGTAGCCGATGCCCTTGTCCGGCACGGCCAGCATCTGCTCCTTAACCGACTTGATCACGCTGCCGAGCACGGCGCCACCGGCGAAGGCGTCGTCGAGATCGGCACCGGCCAGATCGAGCCGGACCGGGAACGCGGTGGTGAACCAGCCGACGGTGCGCGACAGGTCGGCACCGGCGACGATCTCCTCCTGGCGGCCGTGACCCTCCAGCTTGATCAGTGCCGCCGTGCCGGATTCGTCACCGCGCCACCGGGATACGGCCAGCGCGAGCGCGGTCAGCAGACCGTCGTTGACACCACCGTGGTACAGGCCGGGGATGGCCGTGAGGACCGCGTCGGTGACCTCCGGCGACAGGGTGACCTGCACCCGGTCGACGGTGGCGAAGGTGTCGACCTTCGGATCGAAGGCCCGCGATCCCAGCTGCGGGTCGGCGGTGGCCGAGACCTCGCGCCAGAACGGCAGCTCCGCGCGCCGCTGGTCCGCCTGCTCGACCAGGCTGTGCGCCCAGCGCCGCATGGACGTGCCGTTGGCGGGCAGCGCCACCGGCTGACCGGCCGCGATCTGACCCCAGGCCATGCCGAGGTCCGGGATCAGGATGCGCCAGGACACACCGTCGATGACGAAGTGGTGACCCACGATGAGCAGCGCGTCACGACGGCGCGGACCGTCGGCGTTCTCGCCGAAGGCGAACCACACGAACTGCACCATGGCGGCGTTCGCCGGATCGAGCCTGCCCATGGCCTCGTCGTATTCGACACTGGCCAGCTTGGACAGCTGCTCGTCGGAGACCTCGCCGGGCACCTCGACGCGCCGCACCAGCGCGGCCACGTCGACCTCGCCCGGCGCCAGCGCCTCGAACACCCACTCACCGGAGACCCGGGCGACCCGCGACCGCAGCACATCGTGGTGGTCGAAGACCGCGCCGATGGTCGCGTGCAGGACCTCGTCGGTGAGGTTCTCCGGCAGGCGCAGCACCATCGACTGGGAGAACCGGTCGTAGGTGGAGCCGCTCGCCAGGATCTGGCGCATGATCGGCAGCATCGGGATGTCGCCGACACCGCCGCCGGGCAGTTCCTCCAGCACGATCTGATCCGCGTCGCCCGCGAGCACGGCGACCTCCGCCAGACCCGCGACGCTGCGCTTCTCGAACACATCGCGCGGCTTGAACAGCACGCCGCGGTCCTTGGCCCGCGAGACCAGCTGGATGGACAGGATCGAGTCACCGCCGAGGGCGAAGAACGAATCGTCCAGGCCGACCGCGTCCACACCGAGCACCTCGGCGAAGACGGTGGCGATGATCGCCTCGACTTCGCTTGTCGGGGTGCGGAACTCGCGCGGGGCGAGCACCGGCTCGGGCAGGGCGCGACGATCGAGCTTGCCCGCGGGGGTCAGCGGGATCTCGTCGAGCACCATGACCGCGGCGGGCACCATGTGCGCGGGCAGCTGCTGGGCCGCGTACTCGACCAGCTCGGCCGGGTCGGCGGCCGCACCCGGGGTGGCGCGGACATACGACACCAGGATGGTGGCGCCCGCGTCGGTGGTGCGGCCGATGGTGGCCGCGAACTCGACGTCGTCGTGCGCGGTGAGCACCGCGTCGATCTCGCCCAGTTCGATCCGGAAGCCGCGGACCTTCACCTGGAAGTCGTTGCGGCCCACGTACTCCACGACGGACTTGCCGTTGACGGTGCGCCAGGCGACCACGTCACCGGTGCGGTAGAGCCGCTCGCCGTCGCCGTACGGGCTGGCCACGAAACGCTCGGCGGTGAGGCCGTGGCGCGCGTGGTAGCCGCGGGCCAGCGCCACGCCGCCCAGGTACAGCTCACCGGCCACGCCCTCGGGGACCGGGCGCAGGCGGTTGTCGAGCACGTACACGGTCGCGCCCGCGATCGGCCCACCGATGTTCATGGTGTCGCCGGGCAGCAGCGGGTCGGACAGGTTGGTGGCGATGGTCGCCTCGGTGGGGCCGTAGGCGTTGTAGAACCGGTGGTGCGCCGGGTCGGTGCCCGCGCTGTGCCAGTTCGCCACCAGGTCGACCGGGGCCTTGTCGCCACCGACGATCAGGGCCTCCAGGCCCGCCAGCGCGGCCGGTTCCATCGACGCCGCGACCAGCGGGGTGAGGAACACGTGGGTCAGCCGCTCGCCGACGATGATCTCGGCCAGTTCCTCGCCGCCGACCACGCCGACCGGCGTGATCACCAGCGTGCCCGCCGAGCCGACGGCCAGCAGGAACTCGAGGATCGACGCGTCGAACGACGGCGAGGCGAAGGCCAGTGTGCGCGCGTCCTTGCCGAGCCCGAACTGCGCCACCTCGGCGGCGGCGAAGTTGGCCACACCCGTGTGGCTCACGACGACGCCCTTGGGCAGGCCCGTCGAGCCGGAGGTGTAGATCATGTAGGCCGGGTTGCCCGCGTGGACGGCGCCGACGCGGTCGGCGTCGGTGACCGGCGCGGCGGACTGCGCCGCGGCCTCGCCGTGCAGGGACTTGTCGTCGAGCACCAGCCACTCACCCGACGCGGGCGCGGGCAGGTGACCGGCCTCGTCGGACACCGTGATACCCAGTGCCGCACCCGAATCCGACATCATGTGCGCGATGCGCTCGGCCGGGTACTTCGGGTCGACCGGCAGGAACGCCGCGCCCGACTTGATCACGGCCCAGATGGCCAGGGTGGTCTCCAGCGACCGCTGCATGGCGATGGCGACGACCGTCTCCGGCGCGGCACCGCGCGCGATGAGCACCCGCGCCAGGCGCGAGGACGCCACGTCCAGATCGGCATAGGTCAGCGAGCGGCCCACGCCCGGCGCGACGATCGCCTGACCGTCCGGGTTGGCCGCCACGGCCTGGGCCAGCAGCTCGGGCAGCGTGCTGGTCGACGCGGCGGGACCACCGGTGCGGGTGAGCAGCTCGGTGCGCTCGACGGTGTCGAGGAGCTCGAGATCGCCGACCGGAGTGGTGGTGTCGGCGACGACCTCGGCGAGCAGACGCTGGAAGCGCTGCGCGAACTTCTCGACCGTGGACTGATCGAACAGGTCACTGGCGTAGGAGAACTCGGCGTAGGCGCCGGCCTCGTCGCCCGCGCCCGCCTCACGCACGGTGAGCAGCAGGTCGAACTTGGCGGTGTCGACGTCGAAGTCGACAGCCGAGACCGACAGACCCGGCAGCTCGAAGCTCGCGTCCGGCAGGTTCTCGAACGACAGCGCCACCTGGAACAGCGGGTGCCGCGCGGTGGAGCGCTCGGGGTTGAGCAGTTCCACCAGGCGCTCGAACGGGATGTCGGCGTGCGCGAAGGCGGCCAGGTCGGCGTCCTTGGCGCGGGTGAGCAGCTCGGCGAAGCTGTCCTGCCCGTGCACCTGGGTGCGCAGGGCCAGGGTGTTGACGAACATGCCGATCACGTCGTCGAGTTCGGCCTCACCACGACCGGCGATCGGGGTGCCGACGACGATGTCCTCGGTGCCCGACAGCCTGGCCAGGAACACCGCGAGCGCGGTGTGCACGACCATGAACAGCGTCGCGTTCTGCTCGCGGGCGATGGCCGAGAGTCCGGCGTGGATCTCGGTGGAGATCGGGAACAGCACCCGGCCACCGGCGAAGGTCTGCGTGCTCGGACGCGGCCGGTCCAGCGGCAGGTTCAGCTCGTCCGGCACACCCGCCAGCGCGCGCTTCCAGTAGTCGGCCTGCTGGGAGACCAGGCTGGTCTCGTCGGCCTCGGACCCGAGCACCTCGCGCTGCCAGACGCTGAAATCGGCGTACTGCACCGGCAGCGGCGCCCAGCCGGGCGCTTCCCCGGCGGCGCGGGCGGCGTAGGCCACCATCACGTCGCGGGTCAGCGGGGCCATGGACCAGCCGTCGGCGCTGATGTGGTGGGCGACGAACACGAGCACGTACTCCTGCTCCGCGACGCGCATCAGCTTGGCGCGCAACGGAACTTCGTCGAGCACGTCGAAGCCGGTGCTGATCAGCGCCGCGATCTCGTCGCGAACCCGTTCGGGGGCAACAGTTTCCGGCGTCAGATCGGGGACATTGCCCTCGACCGGCAGGATCACCTGGTGCGGGGTGCCGTCGGTCGACGGGTACACCGTGCGCAGGGTCTCGTGCCGCGCGAGCACATCGGCGACCGCGAGTTGCAGCGCCTCGACGTCCAGCGCGCCCGTCAGGCGGACGGCGACCGGGATGTTGTTCACCGCGGAGCTGGTGTCGAACTGGTTGAGGAACCACATGCGCTGCTGCGCGAGCGACAGCGGCACCTGGGCCGGACGCGGTCCGGCGACCAGCGCGCGCCGCCCACCGGCACCCGCGCCCTGCTCGACCTTCACCGCGAGCCCGGCAACCGTCGACGCCTCGAACAGCAGGCGCACCGGCACCCGGCTGTCCAGGGCGGCGCCGAGACGGGCCGCGACCTGGGTGGCCAGCAGCGAGTTGCCGCCGAGGGCGAAGAAGTCGTCGTCGGCACCGACGCGCTCGGCACCGAGCACGTCCGCGAACACGCCAGCCACGATCTCCTCGATCGGGGTCGACGGCGCACGGAACGCCTGGGCCTCGAACTCCGGTTCCGGCAGCGCCTTGCGGTCGAGCTTGCCGTTGACATTGAGCGGCAGCGCGTCCATCACCACGAAGGCGGCGGGCACCATGTACGAGGGCAGACCCTCGGCCAGCGTCGACTTCACCTGTGCCACATCGATTTCCGCGATGCGACCGGCGGGCGCGGAGGCGGCAGCGGAGCGTGACCACGCAGCGCCCTCGGGAGCATCGCCATTCGACACAGCGCCAACGAGGTAGGCCACCAGGCGGTCACCGGTGCGCGGGTCGGACTTGGCGATGACGGCGGCCTGCGCGATCTGCGGCAGCGCCAGCAGCGCGGCCTCGATCTCGCCGAGCTCGATCCGGAAGCCGCGGATCTTCACCTGGAAGTCGGTGCGGCCCCGGTAGTCGAGTTCGCCGTTGTGCCAGGCCACCAGGTCACCGGTGCGGTACATGCGGGTACCGGGGGTGAACGGGTTGGCCACGAAACGGTCGGCGGTCAGGTCGGGACGGCCGAAGTAGCCGCGCGCGAGCTGGGCGCCGGCCAGGTACAGCTCACCGGCGACACCGTCGGGCACCGGGCGCAGGCGCGCGTCGAGGACGTACACCTGGCTGTTCCACTCGGGCACACCGATGGAGACCGAGCCCTGGTCGGCGGCGCTCACCCGATGCGAGGTGATCGAGACCGCGGCCTCGGTGGGGCCGTACAGGTTGAACAGTTCCGTGCGCGGGAACGCGGTGCGCACGCGCTGGGCCAGCGAGCCGGGCAGCGCCTCACCGATGGCGAGAATCCGCCACAGCGAATCGGGCAGCCCCGCCGCCAGCAGCGCGTCGAGCATCGACGGCACCACATGCAGCGTGGTGACCCACTCGTTCGAGATCAGCTCGTTCAGGTACGCCGGATCGCGATGGCCCTCGGCCGAGGCGATCACCAGGCGGCCACCGCAGACGGCGGCCGACCAGAACTCCCAGACCGAGAGGTCGAAGGTGGCGGCGGTCTTGAGCAGCACCGCGTCGGCGGCGTCCATGCCGAATTCGACCAGCTTCCACTGCAACTGGTTCGCGATGGCGCCGTGCGGCACGGCGACACCCTTCGGGCGACCCGTCGAACCGGACGTGAAGATCACGTACGCGGTGTGCGCGGGCACCAGCGGCTCGGTGCGCTCGGCATCGGAAACCGGTGCGGCGCTGAGAGCTTCGAGGTCGAGTTCGTCGATGCGCACCAGCGGCGCGACCGCGGTGTCGAATTCGGCCTCGGCATTGGTCAGCACGCAGACCGGTGCCGCGGTCTCGAGGATGTAGTTCGTGCGCTCGGCCGCCTGATCGGGGTCGACCGGCACGTACGCGCCACCGGACTTGGTGACGGCGTACATGGCGACGATCAGATCCACCGAGCGGCGCAGGGCCAGCGCGACCCGGGCCTCCGGGCCCACACCCAGCGAGATCAGGTGCCGCGCCAAGCGGTTGACCTTCGCGTCGAGTTCGGCGTAGGTGAGCTGGCTGCCGTCGTCGGTGACCAGGGCGGTCGCCTTCGGGTCGGCGGCCACGGTCGCGTCGAGCAGTGAAGCCAGGGTGGCCTCGGTGTCGACGCGCTGTGCGGTGGCATTGCGGCCGTCGAGCAGCTGGGCGCGCTCGGCCGGGGCGAGCAGTTCGATATCGCCGACCGCGGTGCGCGGGGTGTCCACGATCGCGGCGAGCAGACGGACGAACCGCTGCACGAAACCCTCGACCGTGGCGTGGTCGAACAGGTCGGTGGCGTAGGTGAAGATGCCCGAGATGCCTTCGGGCTCACCGGCGTCGCCGTAGCGGTCCGAGGCGATGAGGTGCAGGTCGAACTGCGAGAGCTGCGAGTCGATGTCCAGGCCGGAGACCGTGAGACCCGGCAGTTCCAGGGTGGCGCGGCTGAGGTTCTGGAACGACAGACCCACCTGGAACAGCGGGTGGCGCGCGGTGGAGCGGACCGGGTTCATGACCTCGACCAGGCGCTCGAACGGCACGTCGGCATTGGCGAAGGCGGCGATGTCGTCCTCGCGCTGGCGGGCCAGCAGTTCGGTGAACGCCTCACCACCGTCGACCTTGGTGCGGAACACCAGGGTGTTGACGAACATGCCGATCATGTCGTCGAGGGCGGCCTCGCCACGACCGGCCATCGGGGTGCCGATGGCGATGTCGTCGGTGCCCGACAGGCGGGCCAGCAGCACCGCGAGCGCGGTGTGCACGACCATGAACAGCGTGGCGCCCTCGGCGCGGGCCAGTTCGACCAGCGCGCGGTGGGTGTCGGCGTCGATCTGGACGTCGACCTTGCTGCCGGCGAAGGTCTGCACGGCCGGACGCGGGCGGTCGGCGGGCAGGTCGAGCTGGTCGGGCAGGTCGGCGAGGGCCTGCTTCCAGTGCGCGACCTGCTTGGCGGCCATCGAGTCCGGATCGTCCTCGCTGCCGAGCAGTTCGCGCTGCCAGATGCTGTAGTCCGCGTACTGCACGGCCAGCGGCGCCCAGCCGGGCTCCTGGCCGGTGGAGCGGGCGGCGTAGGCGGTCATCAGGTCGCGGGTCAGCGGGGCGACCGAGGAGCCGTCACCGGAGATGTGGTGCACGACCATGGCGAGCACGAAGTCACCGGAGACGGTGCGCGAGGGCCCGAAGGCCGACGACGGCGCCTCGGCCCCGGAACCCTCGACCCGGAACAGCGCGACCTTCAGCGGCACCTCGACGGTGACGTCGAAGATGGTCGACATCAGTTCCGCGACAGCCGTTTCCAGCTCGTCGGCGGCGACGGTGCGTTCCAGCAGTTCCGGTGCGGCCTGCGCGGGCGACAGGATCACCTGTGCCGCACCGGCTTCGGTCTGCGGGTAGACGGTGCGCAGGATCTCGTGACGCGACACCAGGTCGGTGATCGCGGCACGCAGCGCGGCCACGTCGAGGTCGCCGGTGAGGCGGACCGCGACGGGCACGTTGTAGGCCGCCGACTGGGTGTCGAAGCGGTTGAGGAACCACATGCGCTGCTGGGCCAGCGAGAGCGGGATGTGCTCCGGACGCGGGCCCGCGGTGAGCGCCAAGCGGGCGCCGGTCTCGGCGTGCTGCTCGATCCGCTGGGCCAGCGCCGCGACCGTGGACGCCTCGAACAGCAGGCGCACGGGGATGCGGGTGTCGAGCGCCTCGCCCAGGCGCGCGGCGACCTGCGTGGCCAGCAGCGAGTTACCGCCCCAGGCGAAGAAGTCGTCGTCGAGACCGAACCGCTTGTCGGCATCCAGTCGCAGAACTTCCGCGAAGGTGGCGGCCACGAGCTGTTCGCTCGGGCTCACCGGCGCGCGGAACACGGCCTTCTCGACCTCGGGCTCCGGCAGGGCCTTGCGGTCGAGCTTGCCGTTGGCGTTCAGCGGCAGGGCGTCGAGCTGCAGGAACACGGTCGGAACCATGTAGGACGGCAGCTCGGCGGCCAGCGCGGCCCGCAGGGCCAGCTTGTCGATCTCGGCCCCGGCCACGACGTAGGCGACCAGGCGGTCACCGACGACGGGATCGGTGTGCGCGAGGACCGCGGCCGACGTGATGTCCGGCTGCCGCAGCAGCGCGGCCTCGATCTCGCCGAGCTCGATCCGGAAACCGCGGATCTTCACCTGGAAGTCGGTGCGGCCCCGGTAGTCCAGTTCGCCCTCGGCGTTCCAGGCCACCAGGTCACCGGTGCGGTACATGCGCTCGCCGGTCGCCGAGAACGGGTCGGCGACGAAGCGGTCGGCGGTGAGGTCGGCGCGGCCGTAGTAGCCGCGGGCCAGCTGGGCACCGGCGAGGTAGAGCTCACCGGAGACGCCAACCGGCACCGGCCGCAGCCGCGAATCCAGCACGTAGACACGGCTGTTCCACTCCGGCGCGCCGATCGAGACCGACACCGTGTCGGCATCGGTGACGGCGTGGCTGGTGATCGAGACCGCGGCCTCGGTCGGGCCGTACAGGTTGAACAGCGCGGCGGTGTTGCCGGTGCGGAAACGCTGCGCGGTGGACGCGGGCAGCGCCTCACCGATGGCCAGCACCCGGCGCAGCGTGCGCGGCAGCGCGGCACCGGACTCGGTGAGCAGCGCGTCGAGCATGGACGGCACCACGTGCAGCGTGGTGACGCCGGTGGAGCGCATCAGGTCGTTGAGGTAGGCCGGGTCGCGGTGACCGTCGGCGGTGGCGACCACCAGGCGGGCACCGGCGACGGCGGCGGTCCAGAACTCCCAGACCGAGAGGTCGAAGGTGGCCGCGGTCTTGAGCAGCACCGCGTCGTCGGCACCGATACCGAATTCGGCCGTCTCCCACAGCAACTGGTTGACGATCGCGCCGTGCGAGACCGCCACGCCCTTGGGCTTGCCGGTGGAGCCGGACGTGAAGATCACGTACGCGGTGTTGTCGGGCACCAGCGCACGGCGCTCGGTGATCGCGGCCGGGCTGACGGCGCTCAGGTCGAGCTCGTCGAGAACGACCACTTCGGCCGCCGCCGTGGCGAATTCGGCGTTCGCGGTGGTGAGCACGACCGCGGGCGCGGCCGTCTCCAGGATGTAGTCGGTGCGCTCGGCGGGCTGATCGGGGTCGATCGGCACGTAGGCCGCGCCGGTGCGGGCCACCGCGTACATGGCGATGATCAGCTCGGCGGAGCGGCGGATGGCCAGGGCCACCCGGTCCTCGGTGCCGATGCCACGCTCGATCAGGTGCCGCGCGAGGCGGTTGACCTCGGCGTCGAGCTCGGCATAGGTGAGCTCGCGGCGGCTGGACTCACCCGCCGCAAGCTCGGAACCGTCATGGGCGACCACCTCGTCGACCACCAGCGCCACCGCGTCCGGCGTGGCCGCCACCGTCGCGTCGAGCAGCGAGACCAGGGTGGCCTCGGTGTCGACGGCGTGCGCGGTGCCGTTCCACGCGGTGACGATCCGCTCGGATTCCGGCGCGGTGAGCAGGTCGATGTCACCGACCGGGATGCTCGCGTCGGCGGCGACCGCGTCGAGGACCAGCACGAACCGGTCGGCGAAGCTCTGGACCGTCGACTCGTCGAACAGGTCGATGGCGTAACCGAATTCGGTGACCAGCTGGGCGGGCGCGCCGTCGTCGGTGTAGCGGTCGTAGAGGGTGACGTGCAGGTCGGTCTTGGCCAGCTGCGAGTCGTAGTCCACGGCGCTGACGGTGAGGCCGGGCAGTTCGAAGGTGGTGTCGGCCAGGTTCTGGAACGACAGGCCCACCTGGAACAGCGGGTTGCGCGCGGTGGAGCGCACCGGGTTGAGCACCTCGACCAGGCGCTCGAAGGGCACGTCGGCGTTGGCGAAGGCTTCCAGGTCGCGTTCGCGCACGTCGGCGAGCAGTTCGGCGAAGCCGGCGCCGGTGTCGACGGCGGTGCGGAACACCAGGGTGTTGACGAACATGCCGATCAGGTCGTCGAGTTCGCGTTCGCCACGGCCCGCGATGGGGGTGCCGACGGCGATGTCGTCGGTGCCCGACAGGCGCGCGAGCAGCACCGCGAGCGCGGCGTGCACGACCATGAACAGCGAGGCGTTGTTGGCGCGGGCCAGCTCGTGCAGGGCGGCGTGGCGCTGCGGGTCGATCTCGAAGCGGATCGCCTTGCCCTGGAACGACTGCGCGGGCGGGCGCGGCCGGTCGGCGGGCAGTTCGAGCTGGTCGGGCAGCCCCGCGAGGGCCTTGCTCCAGTACGAGACCTGCTTGGCGGCAAGCGATTCCGGGTCGGTCTCGTCACCGAGGACCTCGCGCTGCCACAGCGCGTAGTCGGCGTACTGCACCGGCAGCGGCGCCCACTGCGGCGCCTCGCCCTGCACGCGGGCCACGTAGGCGGCCATGATGTCGCGCGCCAGCGGTCCCATGGAGGAGCCGTCGGCGGAGACGTGGTGCACGGTGAACGCGAGCACGTGGTCGGTCTCGCTGAGCTCGAACAGCGCGACCTTGAGCGGCACCTCTTCGGTGACGTCGAAGGTGGTCATCGCGAATTCGATGACCGTGCCGAGCAGGTTCGCCTCGTCGACCTGGATGTGGTGCACCACGGCGCGGCTCTGCGAGATGGGCAGGATCACCTGGTGCGGGCCGTCGGCCGAGCGCGGGTAGGTGGTGCGCAGCATCTCGTGCCGGGCGAACACGTCGCCGATGGCCTGTTCGAGCGCGGGCACGTCGAGCTCGCCGGTGAGGCGCACGGCCAGCGGGATGTTGTCCACCGCGGAGGTGGAGGTGTCGAACTGGTTGAGGAACCAGTAGCGCTGCTGGGCCGGCGAGAGCGGAATGATCGCGGGCCGCTCCCCCGCCGTCAGGCGTGGGCGGGTGCGCGAACCCGCGTTGTGCTCGGCGCGGGCGGCCAGCGCGGCGACGGTGGACGCCTCGAACAGGTCGCGCACCGAGAGCTGGGTGTCCAGGGCCGCGCCGATGCGGGCGGTGACCTGGGTGGCCAGCAGCGAGTTGCCGCCGAGTTCGAAGAAGTCGTCGTCGGCGCCGACGCGGGTCACGCCGAGCACGTCACCGAAGGTGCCCGCCACGATCTCCTCGATCGGGGTGGACGGGGCGCGGAACACCTTGGCCTCGAACACCGGCGCGGGCAGCGCCTTGCGGTCGAGCTTGCCGGAGGCGTTGAGCGGGAAGGCGTCCAGCACCACAAAGGCGGTGGGCACCATGTAGGTCGGCAGCGCGCCACCCAGTTCGGTGCGCACGGCATCGAGGTCGATGCTCACGCCCGCCGCGGGGATCAGGTAACCCACGAGCTGGTCGCCGAGACGCTCATCAGAACGGACCACGACCACCGACTGGGCGATGGACGGCAGCGCGGTGAGCGCCGCCTCGATCTCGCCCAGCTCGATGCGCAGACCACGCAGCTTCACCTGGAAGTCGGTGCGGCCCAGGTATTCCAGCTCACCGTGCTCGGT
>NZ_JBSGDP010000015.1:0-105832 GCF_053602435.1 Nocardia sp. NPDC004415 | reverse complement strand
CTGCGCCGATGGTACTGCACTCGACAGGGTGTGGGAGAGTAGGACACCGCCGGAACATCATTGCGAAAGGCCCCCAGCATTGCGCTGGGGGCCTTTTTGCGTTTGCCCGTCGGCTACCGTGGAGCTATGGCGACGACGAAGATCGGCACCCACATCAACGCGTCCCGCGCGGAGGTCTACCGGCTGCTGCTCGACGGGGACGCGGTGCGGATGTGGATGGTGCCCGACGGCATGGCCAGTGAGGTGCATCGGTTCGAGGCCGAGGTGGGCGGGTCGTTCTCGATCACCCTGATCTACGACGAGGTCACCGATGCGGGGATCGTTCCGCAGCACGACGCCTATTTCGGCACGTTCCGGCAGTTGACGCCGGACGAGCAGGTGGTCGAGGTGCTCGAGTTCGTCACCGAGAAGCCGGAGATGACCGGCGCGCAGACCGTCACCTTCACCCTGACCGACGAGGACGGCGGCACCCGCCTCGACATCCTGCACGAGGACGTGCCGCACGGGCTGAGCCCGGCCGACAACGAACTGGGCTGGCAGATGGCGCTGCGCAAGCTCGTCGCGCTGGCCGAGCGCGGCACGGTCGACTGATCCGTAGCGCGACCGCCATTTTCGACGTCGGCTACCCGTAAAGAGGCGTCCCTACAGTGGAGGGATGTCGTCGCCGGCTCGACACCCGTCCACCGTCGCGGACTATGACGATGCGCGACGGCGGGCGCGGCTGCGCGAAACCCGGCTCGGTCACGGGTGGCGCTCGTGGCGGTGGGTCCGGCTGGCGGTGTTGCGGTGCGCGCTGGTCGCGGTGGCGGTGCTGGCACTGTTCGGCCAGTACTGGCGCTACGACATCGCCCCCGAACGGGAGCGGCTCGCGCACACCACCCCGGCGCTGCTGCCCGTCGCGCCGCCGCTGCACGAGGACGGCTGGGATACCGCCGTCATCGATCTGGTCGGTCTGGGCGGGCTGAACGCGGCGCCGACCGCGGCCGCGCTGCCCTCGCTGCGGAACCTGGGCGTGGTGTGGGGGGTGCGTTACGACAACGCCGGTATCGACACCAAGGTGATCGCCGACATGATCGTGGGCGCCACCCAGCGCGCGGGCGTGCGCGACATCGTGCTGGTCGGGCACAGCATGGGCGGGGTGATCGCGCTCGAGGTAGCCCGGCACATCCATCTGGGCAGCGACCGCAGGCTGGTGTCGGTGCTGCTGGACTGCACGCCGGTGGACCTGGACGCGGTGCGGCCGCAGAGCCGGGGCCGCGGCACCGACCTGGTCCGGTTCATGGGCTGGTTGCCCGGAGCCAGGGAGAGCAGGCTGCTGCGCATGGCCGTGGAGACGACCGCGCGGCAGGACCGTTTCCTGCGGCGGGAGCGGGGCGCGTTCCCGGAGATCGATCTCGGTGAGCTGCGCGGGGTGTTCGGGGAAGTGTTGCGCGACAAGATCTTCTCGCGTGACGCGGCCAGCAACGGATTGATCGAGGCGCAGTTCCTGGCGATCGTCGCCGGTGGTGCGGCGGGGGATCTGCGGGCGCTGGCCAAAGAGTATCCGGACAAGCAGCGCCCGGCCATCGTGTTCATCCGGCCGCGCGACGGCGACCGCGACCAGGTCGTGGATGTGGAGTACTCGCATCGGGTGCTGATCGAGCTCTCCGGTGGCGTCGACGGCACGCTGCTGGTGGTGCGGCCCCGGCAGATCGAGCACGCCGATCCGCGCCAGCGGCCCGCGGAATACAACGCGGTCATCGAATCGCAGGTGCTGCCGTTCGTGCAGCGCTACCAGCGGGCGAACACACCATGACGGGGTGTTCGCGCGGTTCGAATCACGCTAAGGCTAAAGGTATTAGCTCACCACCGTAATTGCTTCAATCCGAGCTATGCACCGACCGAATCATTTCTTGCCCGGCCTGCGTGGCCGCGCCACCGCCGCGTTTCTCGCGGTGGCAACCATCGCGACCCTCGGCCTGAGCGGGTGCTCGGGCGGCAGCGAGACGCCGGTCGGCACCCCGGACGCGCCCCTGCCGACCGAGGTCCCGCCGGGGACCACGCTGGTGGTCGCCGACCAGCAGGAGCGTCTGCAGACCGCGCTGCGGCTCTCCGGTGAACTGGACAAGCTGCCGTTCAAGATCGAGTTCGCGAACTTCGTCGGGGGGCCCGCGATCCTCGAAGCCTTCCGGGCGGGGGCGGCCGATGTCGGCCAGGTCGGTGACGTGCCGCCCATCCACGCCTTGGCCGCCGGTCAGGACGTGCCGATCGTCGGTTCGTACCAGACCAACCCGCAGGCGCTGAAACTCGCTGTGGCGCCGGGACGTTCGATCACCAAGCTCACGGATCTGAAGGGCAGGAAGATCGCCTACGCCGAGGGCACCGCCCAGCAGGCGGCCGTGCTCAAGGCGCTCACCAAGGCCGGACTGAGTACCGGTGACGTGCAGCTGGTCCGGCTGCAGCTGGCCGAGTTCCTCGACGCCGTGCGCACCGGTCAGGTCGACGTCGCCCCGCTCATCGAGCCGAACGTGACCCGGCTGCTGCGCACCCAGGGCACCTCGGTGCTCGCCGATTCGGAGACCGCGGGCATCTACGCCGGTCTGGCCTATGTCTACGCGCGCCGGGCCGTGGTGACCGACCCGGCCAAGGCCGCGGCGACCCGCGCGCTGGTCGGCGCGTTCGTGCGGGCCTGGCACTGGACCAACACCCACCGCGCGGAATGGGCGACCCGCTACTACGTGGAGAGCCAGAAGGTCAGCGCCGACGACGCCGCGCGTATCGTCGAGTCGCTGGGCACCTACACCTTCCCGCACCTGGACCAGGCGCTGGTCGCCCGGCAGCAGACGACCATCGACGCCATCGACGCCGCGGGTGAGCTGCCCAAGAAGATCCGGGCCACCGACGGCTTCGACCTGCGCTTCGATGCCGTGATCACCGAGGCCGTGACCGCCGCGGGCGCCGCGTTCAGTCCGGCGGCGAGCTGATGGCCACGCTCGACGCCGGTGTACTGCGCCGGATCAGGGGCACCACGCAGGCACCGGCCGAGGCGCTCGCGCCGCGCGGCCGGGGCAAGCGCAGGCTGGGCCCGGGACGGCCGATTCCGTTCGGGTTCGCGCTGGGTCCGGCCCTGTTGATCGGGGTCTGGGTCGTCGGCTCGGCGGTCGGGGGTATCGACCCGGAGACGCTGCCCGCGCCGTGGACGGTCGCGCAGACCGCCGGTGATCTCCTCGCCGACGGCAGGCTGCAGTCCAACCTGCTGACCTCGCTGCAACGCGCGGTGATCGGGCTCGGGCTCGGCGTGCTGATCGGTGTGGTGCTGGCCCTGGTGGCCGGGCTCAGCCGCCTCGGTGAGGCGGTCGTCGACGGGCCGGTACAGATCAAACGCGCGATTCCGACGCTGGCGCTGATCCCGCTGTTCATCGTGTGGTTCGGCATCGGGGAGGAGATGAAGCTGATCGTCATCACGACCAGTGTGCTCATCCCGGTCTACATCAACACCCACGCCTACCTGCGCAGTGTGGACGCGCGGTATGTGGAGCTGGCCGAGACGGTGGGGCTGTCGCGGTGGGGTTTCGTGCGGCGCATCGCGCTGCCGGGGGCGCTGCCGGGTTTCTTCCTCGGGCTGCGGCTGGCGGTGACCATCTCCTGGCTGGCGCTGGTGGTGGTGGAGCAGGTCAACGCGACCAGCGGCATCGGCTACCTGATGACGCAGGCGCGCACCTACGGGCAGATCGACGTGATCGTGGTCGGCCTGGTGATCTACGGACTTCTCGGACTCTTCGGCGATCTCGCCGTGCGGGCCACGGAACGGAAGGTACTGGCATGGCGACAGACACTGGGCGACTGAGCCAGGAACGCGTGGTGGTGCGCACCCGCGCGCTGACCAGGGGTTTCGGGACGCGGGTCGTGCTCGACGGGATCGACCTGGAGATCCGGCGCGGGGAGTTCGTGGCCCTGCTGGGCCGCAGCGGTTCGGGCAAGAGCACGCTGCTGCGCGCGCTGGCCGAGCTCGACGCCGAGGTGCCGGGCTCGGGCGAGCTGAGCGTGCCCACCCAGCGGGCGGCGGTGTTCCAGGATTCGCGGTTGCTGCCGTGGTCGCGGGTGCTCGACAATGTCGTGCTCGGGCTGAGCGGCCGGGACGCGAAGGAACGCGGCCGGTCGGCACTGGCCGAGGTCGGCCTGGCCGGACGCGAGAACGCTTGGCCGCGTGAGCTTTCCGGTGGCGAACAGCAGCGGGTGGCGTTGGCGCGCTCGCTGGTGCGGGAACCGGAACTGCTGCTGGCCGATGAACCCTTCGGCGCCCTGGACGCGCTGACCCGCATCCGGATGCACGCGCTGTTGCAGGCGCTGTGCGCGGCGCACCGGCCCGCGGTCCTGCTGGTGACCCACGACGTGGACGAAGCCGTTCTGCTCGCCGACCGGGTGCTGGTCCTCGACGAGGGCCGCATCGCGATCGACCAGCGCATCGACACCCCGCGCCCGCGCAGGCACGCGCATCCGGAGTTCGTCCGGTTGCGCGAGGTCCTGCTCGCCGGCCTCGGCGTCGACACCACCGAATTCGAGAAAGTGAAGCAGGCATCATGAGTGCGCCCCGGCAGCTGAGTCTCAACGCGTTCATCTATCCGTCCGGTCATCACGAGGCGGCCTGGCGCCACCCCGACAGCAGGCCGGACCGGATCTACGACGTGTCCTACTACCAGGAGATCGGGCGTACCGCCGAGGCGGCGAAGCTGGACGCGGTGTTCTTCGCCGACGGTCCCGCCCTGCGCACCGATGTGCGCCACAACGCGGCGCCCGGGCTGGAACCGATCACGTTGCTCACCGCGATCGCCGCGGCGACAACGCATCTGGGCCTGATCGCCACGGCGTCGACCACCTACTACGAGCCCTACAACCTGGCCCGGCTGTTCTCCTCGCTCGACCACATCTCCGGTGGCCGGGCGGGCTGGAACATCGTCACCACCGGCACCGATCTGGCGGCGGCCAACTTCGGGCTCGACCGGCATCCCGATCACGCCGAACGCTACGCCCGCGCACGGGAATTCGTGGATGCGGTGGTGGCGCTGTGGGACAGCTGGGAGGACGACGCGATCCTGCTCGACCGGGAGGCGGGCGTCTACGCCGATCCGGACAAGATCCACCCGATCGACTTCGTCGGCGAACACCTGCGGGTGCGCGGGCCGTTCAATGCTGCCCGCACACCGCAGGGACATCCGGTGCTGGTCCAGGCCGGTGCCTCCAACGAGGGGCGCGCTTTCGCGGGCAAGTACGCCGAGGCCATCTTCACCGCGCATCAGCGGCTCTCGGACGCGCAGGCCTTCTACGCCGACATCAAGGGCAAGGCCGCCGAGTACGGGCGCACCGCCGACGAGGTGAAGATCCTGCCGGGGATCAGCCCGTTCATCGCCGACACCGAGGAGGCGGCGCTGCGGCTAGAGCGGGAGTTCAACGAGCTGACCGTGCCCGAATACGGGCTCAAGCAGCTGGAATCCATCACCGGCACGTCGCTGCGTTCGCTGGCGCTCGACGAGCCGGTGCCCGTGGAGACCTTCGCGGGGGCGGGCGATGTCACCGACAACGCGCGCAGCCGCCTGCAGGTGGTGGCCGGGATCGTCGAACGGGAGCGGCCGACCCTGCGCGGGCTGCTGCACCGGCTGGCGGGCGCGCGCGGGCACCGGGTGTTCGCCGGGACGCCCGAGCAGGTCGCCGACACGATCGAGGAGTGGTTCACCCAGGGCGCGGCCGACGGTTTCAATGTGATGCCGCCGTACTACCCCGGTGGGCTGGAGATCTTCGCCGAGACGGTGGTGCCGATCCTGCAGGAGCGCGGGCTGTTCCGGACCGAGTACAGCGGGACCACGCTGCGCGATCACTTCGGGCTGGCCCGTCCGCAGAGCCGGTTCGCCCGCTCCGCCGCGCTCGCGGGATGAGGGCCTGCCGAGCGGATCTCGCTGTCGGCGGGACCGCACGGTGACGCTGACGGGACATTCGGAATCGGCCGGTGAGCAGGTGACGGGCGCGCCGCGCACGCGGCTGCGGTCGATGGCGCTGGCGGTGTTCGTGCCGTCGGCGGTGTACGGGATCGGTTCCGGCGCGGCGGCTCCCATGCTGCCGCTGCACGCGCTGGAACTGGGCGCGTCGGTGGGGACGGCGGGCGTGGTCGTGGCCATGATGGGCTTCGGGCTCATCCTGGGCGACCTGCCCGCCGGGTGGCTGGTGGCGCGGACGGGGGAGCGCCGCGCCATCGCGCTCGGCTCGCTCGCCTGCGCGGTCGGGCTGCTGATCGCCATCCTCGCGCCGAACATCGCGGTGTTCGCGCTGGGTCTGCTGGTCAACGGTGCCGCGGGGGCGGTGTGGGGGCTGGCCCGGCAGACCTATGTCGTGACCATGGTGCCCGGTGCGGACCGGGGACGGGCGTTCTCGGCGCTGGCCGGGTGGATGCGGTTCGGGTTCTTCGCCGGGCCGTTCCTCGGCGCGGGCGCCGTGCACTGGCTCGGGCCGGTCGGCGGGCTGTGGATCCAGTTCGTGGCCACCGTCATCGGCGGCATCATGGTGTTCGCCATGCCGGAACCCGAAGGCGCGCCCGCGGTGGTCAGCGATCACACGATCCGGTCGGTGGTGGTGCAGCACCGCAGGCTGCTCGGCACGCTCGGGCTCGGTGCGCTGCTGATGGGCGCGGCGCGGGCGGCCCGGCAGTCGCTGCTGCCGCTGTGGGCGGTGCACATCGGGGCGGACGCGGCCACCACCAGTCTGGTGTTCGGTATCGCGGGCGCGGTCGACGTGCTCATGTCCTACCCCTCGGGCATCCTGCTGGACCGCTACGGCCGCCGCGCCATCGGCGTGCCCGCCATGATCGGCTTCGCCGTCGGGTACGCGGTGCTGCCCTTCGCCGGGTCGGTGGCCGGACTGACCGCGGTCGCGGTGCTGCTCGGCTTCGCCAACGGGCTGAGCAACGGCGTGATCATGACCGTCGGCGCCGATGTCGCCCCGCCCGAACAACGCGCCGAATTCCTCGGCGCCTGGCGGCTCACCCACGACATCGGCATGTTCGCCGGGCCGATCGCGGTCGGCGCGATCAGCGCGGTGACGGTGCTCGGCGCGGCCGCGGGCACCCTCGCGGTCGCGGGACTCGGTGGCGCGGCGGCGATGTACCGCTGGTTCCCGGGGCGGGTGACGGCCTCGGTCTCGGTGGTCGAGACGGGCGCCGGGCAGGCCGAGCGTGGTGCGAGTGTCGTCGACCGCGGTCCGGCTGTTCAGGAAACGTCGCCGACCAGCGGTGACGCGGTCCACGCCGGGTCACGGCCGGTGAGTGCGAGCAGCCGGTCGAGTAGTGGTGCGGCGGGGTCGACGGCGACCTCGGGGCCGTAGATCCCCATCTCGCGACCCTGCCGGGCGGTGGCGGTGGTCTCGGCGAGGGCGTAGGCGAGGAGGTCTTGGTTCCAGTCGACGGTGACGTCGACGGCGCGGGCGAGATCCCAGCCGTGGACGATCAGTTCGCCGGCGACCATGCCACCGACCAGTGGGGCGGGCAGTTCCATGGGACCGCCCATGACGGTGAGGCCCCGCCAGGCGGCCGGGTCACGCCACGCGTCGGTGAGCGCGTCGAGATGGGCTTCCAAGGCGGCGATCCCGTCGGTGCGGTCGCCGCCGGGCCCGTCGTCCGGCGGGGCCACCATCTCCTTGCGCGCGGCCCCGATCAGCGACGGACCCCAGAACAGCAGGTGGTCGATGAGGCCGCGGACATCGAAGTCGGCGCAGGGGGTCGGCGCGGTGAGCTGAGCAGGGGTGATGGCGCGCAGCAGCGCGGGCCAGGGGGCCGCGGCCTGGGCGATGCGTTCGGTGTCGGACATGCTTCGAGCCAACCACCACCGCGTGGCCGCTGTCTTGAACGAACGCGACATACACTCGCCGCATGGCGCGCGATCCGCGGGAACTCGGCGGTGCGTGGCAGTCCGCGCAACGCCACAGCTTCCGCGCGCCGTCGAGTGCGCTGGCACCCTATGTCGACCGGTACTGGGCGGTGTCGTGGGAATACGACCGGCCCTACCGGCAGTTGGTGGTGCCGCTGCCGCAGGTCCATCTGACCTTCCACCACGATCACGCCGAACTGCACGGACCCTGCTCCGCCCACGTCCATCGTGACTTGTCCGGTGCGGGATCGGTCTTCGGTGTCGCGTTCCGGCCCGGCATGTTCGGGGTGTTCCTCGGCGCGCCGGTGGCGAGCCTGCGTGATCGAACGGTCGACGCCACCACGGTTTTCGGGTCCGGACTGCCGATGGTCGCGGACGCCGCCACGGTCGAGCGCTTCCTGCTCGCCCGGCTGCCGGCACCCGATCCGCTCGCCGAGCTCACGGCGGACATGGTGAGGACCATCGCCACCGATGCCGCGGTGACAAGGGTGGACACCCTGGCCGGGCGGTTCGGGATCGGGGTGCGGCGGGTGCAGCGGCTCTTCGCCGACCATGTCGGGATCGGGCCGAAATGGGTGATCCGCCGCTATCGCCTGCACGAGATCACCGAGCGGCTCGCCGCCGGGGGCGAGATCGACTGGGCCTGCCTGGCCGTCGAACTCGGCTATGCCGATCAGGCCCATCTCAGCCGCGATTTCCGCCGGATCTTCGGCGAACCACCGACCGGCTACGCCCAGCGCTACGGGCCGGGGTGAGGTCAGCGGATGCGGGCGCCGAGGATGCTGCGGACGCCGGCGAGGAACAGTTGTAGGCCGAAGTCGAAGCGGGCGGTGGCGTCGGGGGTGTCGAGCAGTGGGGAGGAGTCGTCGGGGAGGGCGCCCGCGGAGTCCATCTGCATGCGGGACTGTTCGTCGACGGTTTGGCCGAGGACGTAGTAGAGCAGGGTGTAGGCCGTGAGTTCGGCTTCCTCCCTGGTCATTCCGGCCCGGATGACGATGCCCGCCAGGCGTTCGCGGGCCTTGCTGGTGGTCAGGCGCGAGGCGTAGGTGGCCGAGACCAGTTCGGCGCCGTCACGGTAGGCGAGCAGGCAGTCACGCAGACGGTGGGCCAGTTCGGTGACCTGGCCCTGCCATTCGACGGCCGCGACCGGGTCGTCCATGGGGGCCAGGATCCGGTCGGCGACCGCGCCGAGCAGGCTCTGCTTGTCCTTGACGTGCCAGTACAGCGCGCCGGGCTGCACCTGCAGCGAGCCCGCCAGCCTGCGCATGGTCAGGTCGGCCAGGCCGTACTGGTCCAGGATCTCGACGGCGGCATCGACCACATCCGTCTTCCGCAGTTGCACGCGCGTCCTTCCGTCCGATTCGCCGACCCGGGTGTGATGGCTCACTCCCAGCCGCTACCCTATCCTGAACACCGTTCAAGTTGTGCGGCCACGCCGGGTGGATCACACCCCTCGCGCCGCGCGAACCCCGACGAAGGGACAACACGTCGTGACGCAGGCACCCGTCCAGACCGACATTCTGGCCATCGCCCGTGAGCAGGTGCTCGAGCGCGGCGAGGGCCTCACCGAGGAGCAGACCGTCGAGGTGCTGCGCCTGGGTGACGACCGCCTGGAAGCGCTG
This sequence comes from Nocardia sp. NPDC004415, assembly GCF_053602435.1. NCBI lineage: Bacteria > Bacillati > Actinomycetota > Actinomycetes > Mycobacteriales > Nocardiaceae > Nocardia > Nocardia sp. NPDC004415. Next base: position 96,321 of record NZ_JBSGDP010000015.1, on the reverse strand, counting down.
CTCGAGCTCGCCCACGAAGTGCGGATGAAGTGGTGCGGCCCGGAGGTCGAGGTCGAGGGCATCATCAGCCTCAAGACCGGCGGCTGCCCCGAGGACTGCCACTTCTGCTCGCAGTCGGGCCTGTTCCAGTCGCCGGTGCGCGCGGCCTGGCTCGACATCCCCAGCCTGGTCGAGGCGGCCAAGCAGACCGCCAAGACCGGCGCCACCGAGTTCTGCATCGTGGCCGCCGTGCGCGGTCCGGACGCGCGCCTGATGGCCCAGGTCGCCGCCGGTGTCGAGGCCATCCGCAACGAGGTCGACATCCAGGTCGCCTGCTCGCTGGGCATGCTCGACCAGGAGCAGGTCGACCAGCTCGCCGCCATGGGCGTGCACCGCTACAACCACAACCTCGAGACCGCCAAGTCGCACTTCCCGAAGGTCGTCACCACCCACACCTACGAGGAGCGCTGGGACACCCTGCGCATGGTGCGCGAGGCGGGCATGGAGGTGTGCTGTGGTGGCATCCTCGGCATGGGCGAGACCATCGAGCAGCGTGCCGAATTCGCCGCGCAGCTGGCCTCGCTCGAGCCCGACGAGGTGCCGCTGAACTTCCTCAACCCGCGCCCCGGCACCCCCTTCGGTGACCTCGAGGTGCTGCCCGCGGCCGACGCGCTGCGTGCCATCGCCGCCTTCCGCCTCGCGCTGCCGCGCACCATCCTGCGCTTCGCCGGTGGCCGCGAGATCACCCTCGGCGATCTCGGTGCCAAGCAGGGCATGCTCGGCGGTATCAACGCCGTCATCGTCGGCAACTACCTGACCACGCTGGGCCGTCCGGCCGAGTCGGACCTCGACCTGCTCGGCGAGCTGAAAATGCCGATCAAGGCCTTCAACGACACCCTCTGACACGACGGCACAGTAGGGTGACAGACATGGACGAGCGCTACAACCCGTTCACCGGCAAGCGGATAGTGCCCGGTCTCGACGACGCGATGCCCACCGCCGCCGCACTCGGGCTCGAACCGCCCCGGTTCTGCGAGCAGTGCGGGCGCCGGATGATCGTGCAGGTGAGCCCCGACGGCTGGTGGGCCAAGTGCTCCCGGCACGGGGTCATCGAGTCGGCGCAGCTGGAACGCCGCTAGTGCTCGGCGCGCGGCCGCGTCCGGAGGTGTTGCGGCGCGAGGTGATCGGGGTCGGTCTCGTGGCCGGCCTCGTCCTCGTGGCCGGTGTGGTGGCCGGGATCGTCTGGGGTGTGCTCGCGCCGACCCAGCGGCTGCGGGTGACCACGCCGGAGAAGGGGGTGCCCCTCACCGGCGAGAGCCTGCATCTGTTCGACGGGGTCGCGATATTCCTGTGTCTGGGCGCGGTGGTCGCGGTGCTGAGTGTGGCCGCGGCCTGGCGGGTGCGCGGTGCGCGCGGGCCCGCGCTGGTCGTCGGGCTGCTGGCGGCCTCGGGACTCGGTGCGGCCGTGATGATGTGGGTCGGGGAGTGGGTGGCGCAGGTGCGGCATCCGCGTCCCGACGATCCCGCGATCGGGCAGATCGTGGCGCTGCCCGCCGAGGTGGGTACCGATCTGGTGTTGCTCGTGCAGCCGCTGCTGGCCGCGCTGGTGCTGCTGTTCCTGGCCGCGCTGCATCCGCGCACCGATCTCGGTTCGGGCACCGCGGGCCTGCTCGGTGACCTGCGACCGGCCGAATTCGACGACTATCCGGTGCACGACGCGGCCCGGGAATATCGGCCGAGCGGCGATTTCGACGCGAGTCCGCAACCCCGGGCCTGAGCCCCTCCCGATCGCTACCATCGCGAGTATTCGCAGGTGGGCGGCTCGGGAGGAGCGGTCATGGGATTCATCGGTGGCGGCCCGGTCGTCGAAGAGCTGGACGCGAAATTCTGGCGGCTCACCGAACCGCTCACGTATCAGGGGGCGGTCGAAACCTTCACCGTGCCCGCCGGATTCCGCACCGACTTCGCGTCGGTGCCGCGCCCGCTGGTCTGGTTGATCCCGCGCTACGGCGCCTACACCCGCGCGGCGATCCTGCACGACTATCTGTGCCGCGGCGCGGAAGTGAGCCGGGCCGACGCCGACGGCATCTTCCGGCGCTGCCTGCGCGAGTTCCGGATCTCGGTGCCGCGGCGCTGGATGATGTGGGCGGCGGTGCGGCTGGGTTCACATCTGCGCGGCGCCACGGTGGGTGATGTGCTGCGCTGGTTGCTGATCGCGGTGCCCTCGCTGGTGTTCCTGGCCCTGCCGGTCACCGTGGTGACCACCTTCCTGCTGCTGTTCTGGCTGGTCGAACTGGCCTTCTGGGCGGCGAGCAGGCTCGCCAGGCGCACCACCGTGCCGCCGCCGGCCCCGCAGATGAAGACCGCCTAGGGCCCGTGTGATTCACCCGGAACGGGCGATGCCCGCGGCCGGTGGGCGCTCTAGCGTCGGGAACGACAGTGGTCCGCCCACCGCCAGGAGGCCCCGATGCGTCTGCCCGAGCGGGCTTCCGAACCCGCGACACCGGAATGGTCGATCCCACGCGGGCTGATCGTCCTGCTGGCGGTGGCGGCGAGCGTGGTGGCCATCGGCGGTATGAAGGCGTTCTCCGGGGTGATCGGCCCGACCTTCCTGGCCCTCATGCTCACCATCGCGGTGCAGCCGGTGCAGGAGTGGGCGCGCAAACGCGGTTGGCCCGCCTGGCTGGGCATGCTGTGCGCGCTGGGCGCGGTGCTGTTCATCCTGATCGGGCTGGTCGGGGCGCTGGCGCTGTCGGCGTATCAGCTGGCCTCGCAACTGCCCGAATACACCGCGAAACTCAACGATCTGCTCGACTACGCGCGCGATCTGCTCGCCGATCTGGGGGTGAGTACCGAACAGATCCAGAAGGCCCTGCACAACATCGACATGAGCAAACTCGTCGGCCTGATCGACGACCTGCTCGGCGGCGCGATCGGGGTGTTCTCGAATCTGTTCTTCGTCGTCGCGCTGCTGCTGTTCATGGCGGTGGACGGGATGAGCATCCGCCAGCGCATGGGCGTGGTGGCGCGGCAGCGGCCCGCCATCGCGCACGCGCTGGGCGAATTCGCCTACGGCACCCGCAAATACCTGGTGGTCTCGACGGTGTTCGGCGCGATCGTCGCGGTGCTCGACGGTGGGGCGCTGTGGCTGATGGGGGTGCCGCTGCCGCTGCTGTGGGCGCTGCTGTCGTTCATCACCAACTACATTCCCAATGTCGGGTTCGTCATCGGTGTCATCCCGCCCGCGCTGCTGGCCCTGCTCGACAGCGGGCCGGTGCTGATGGTGTGGGTGATCGTGGTGTACTCGGTGATCAACTTCGTGATCCAGTCGATCATCCAGCCCAAATTCGTCGGCGACGCCGTGGGATTGAGCGTCACGCTGACCTTCCTGTCCCTGGTCTTCTGGACCTGGGTGCTCGGCGGTCTCGGCGCGATCCTGGCCGTCCCGCTGACCCTGCTGGTGAAGGCGCTGCTGCTCGACATCGACCCCTCGACCCGCTGGGCCGACGTACTGATCGGCGCCCCGCTGAACAAGAAGGAACTCGCCGAGGAGAAGGAGTCGCCGTGACCCCCGCCCGCTCGGCACCGCATCCGGTCCGGCAGGGGTTCGCCGGGGGCATCACCATGCTGATCGTGGTGTTGCTGCTCGTGTCGAGCATCCTGTCGATCCTGCGCGGGATCGCCCTGCTCGCGGGCGATCTGTTCGTCCGGGTTCCCGACTATGCCTACGCGTTCGACCCGGTCACGTGGGGCTGGGTCGATCTGGCGCTCGGCCTCACCGGCGTCTGCGTCGCCGTCGGGCTGATCCTCAGCGCCACCTGGGCGCGCGTCCTCACGACGTGCGTGGTGGCACTGTCGATCGTGGGCAGCTTCCTGTCGCTGCCGTACCACCCGTGGTGGTCGGTGATCGTGATCGCCCTCGACGTTATCGTCGTCTGGGCGGTGTCGAACTGGGAGCCCTACCACTTCTGACCCGCCGGAAAACCGGTGGCGCCCACGATCAGCCGTCCCTACTGTTGGCCGGTCACCATTTCCCGGGGGAGGACCCGATCGTGCAGACCACCGACCAGCAACCCACCGAACGCCCCGATCTCACCGCCTGGCGCCACCGCCACGCCCTGCGCAGCTCCAACGCCGCCACCCCGGTCCCGAGCGGGCGTCGCTACCGCCGCTCCGACAAACACCGGAACCGCAGGTACGAGTAGGTACGCTGGGGTGATGAACACTTCGGGGGACGAGTGGGTTTCGGTGGTGCGGTACGACAATGTCGCCGGGGCACCGCGGCCGAAGAGCGCGCTGCGGGGTTGACTGCGGGAGCGGGGGATCGACTGGATGCCGTTCTCCTGGGACGAGATCGGGTTCGATCTGTTCCGGGTGCGGCACGCGGACGGGCGGATGGGGTGCGTGGCCGGGGTCCGGGTGCGGGCCGGTGCGCTGTGGGCGTTGGGGCTGCATCCTGATCAGCCGTCGTCGCGGGTGGTGGGGCCTTCGCCGCCCGGGTGGTGGCATGCGGCGGGGGAGCGGAGTCCGTGGGCCCGATGGTGATGGGGCGCCCCGGGTTTCGGCCGGGGCGCCCGGGATCACATGTCGAGGCCGAGGTCCAGGACGCGGACGGAGTGGGTGAGGGCGCCGATGGCGAGGTAGTCGACGCCGGTGCCCGCGTAGTCGGCGGCCTGGTCGAGGGACAGGCCACCGGAGGACTCGAGTTTCGTGCCGGGGGCGGTGGCGTCGCGGCGCTGGACGGCGGCCTGGGTCTGCCAGAGCGGGAAGTTGTCGAGCAGGACGAGTTCGACGTTCTCGGCGAGGACGGCGTCGAGCTGTTCGAGGCTGTCGACCTCCACCTCGCAGTCGATCTCGGGGGCCAGTTCGCGCACCGCGCGCAGGGCGTTCACCACCGACCCGGCCGCCACGACGTGGTTGTCCTTGATCAGGGCCGCGTCACCAAGGCCCATGCGGTGGTTCACGCCGCCACCCACGCGGACCGCGTACTTCTGCAGGGCGCGCAGGCCGGGCAGGGTCTTGCGGCTGTCGCGGATCCGGCAGCCGGTGCCCTCGACCGCGTCGACCCAGGCCGCGGTGGCGGTGGCGATGCCGGACAGGTGGCAGACCAGGTTGAGCATGGTCCGCTCGGCGGTGAGCAGGCCGCGGGTGGGCGCGACGACGCTCAGCACCGAGGTGCCGGGCTCCACCCGGGTGCCGTCGGCGACCCGGCCGGTGATCTCGTAGCTGTCCGCGCCGAGCACCTCGTCGAGCACCAGCAGCCCGACGTCGATCCCGGCGACGGTGCCGTGCTGGCGCGAGACCACCGACGCCTTGCTCACCGCGTCGGCGGGCACGGTCGCCACGGTGGTGACATCGGGCCCGTAGCGCAGGTCCTCGTCGAGGGCGCCGCGGATCAGCGTCAGCAGTTCGTCACGGTCCAGAGCGGCATCCAGTGCCATCACTGCACTCCTGTTCTCCGGCGCGCGGAGCGCCGGGTCGATCCGGTGGCGACGCCGTGCGCGCCACCGGTGGTCTCGCCCGGGCACCACGCGAACGCGGTACCCGGGACTTCGGGTTGATCAGCCGACGCGCGCACGGAGTGTCACCGTGCGGCCAGCGGTGCCGGGCCGGATCGCACCGGCAGTGCTTCGCCGACAGGCACCGACGCCTCGGCCCGCACCTCGAGTTCGCCGTCGGCGTTCAGCCGGATCGCGGTGCTGTGGCGTCGGCCGTCGACCGGCCCCTGGTATTCCGCGCGGGTGTGGCAGCCACGGCTTTCCGCTCGGTCGGCGGCCGCGATCAGCAGGGTGCGGGCGGTCAGGGTGAGGGCCGCGTCCTCGATCCAGCGCAGGACTCGCGCGGAGTCGAAACCTTCTGGTACGTCAGCGGTTTCGTTTGCCGTGCTTCGTGCTGAATCCGGGGCAGCGTCCACTGGGAACGGCGCAGGTCGCGCGTCGCCGGAATCCTCGGGGTGGTAACCGGTTCCGTGGTTCGGCGCCGAGGCTGGGATCGGTGATCCCGCCGCGGCGGCGTCGAGCGGTGACGCTGTCGAGCGGGCGGCGTCGATCGTGGCGAGTGCCGCAGTGAGGCCGGTGCCGTCGCGGACGACCGAGGCGTGCTCGGTCATGGCCCGCTGGACCACGCCTCGGTCGGCGAATTCCACTGTCCAGGAATCGATGTCGCCGAGATCGGTGCGCAGGCCGAGGCGTTCGGACGCGGCGGCACCGGCGCGTTCGCCGACGACCAGGCCCTCGAGCAGGCTGTTGGAGGCCAGCCGGTTGGCCCCGTGCAGGCCGGTCCGGGCGACCTCGCCCGCGGCGTAGAGACCGGGGACGCCGGTGCGGCCGTGGGTGTCGGTCAGGACGCCGCCGCACTGGTAGTGCGCGCCGGGGGCGACCGGGATCAGCTGGGTCGCGGGGTCGATGCCCGCCGCCAGGCAGGAGGCGGTGATGGTCGGGAACCGCTGGGCGAAACCCGTGAGATGGCGGGCGTCGAGGAAGACGTGATCGGTGCCGGTGGCCCGCATCCGTTCCGCGATCGCCCGCGACACCACATCGCGGGGTGCGAGATCGCCGCGCGGATGCACGCCCGCGGTCACCGAATCGCCGTGCGCGTCGAGGAGAATCGCCCCTTCGCCGCGCACGGCTTCGCTGATCAGCGGTCGCCTGCCCACCCCGCCCGGCGTGTAGAGCACCGTCGGATGGAACTGCACGAACTCGAGATCGGCCACCGCGGCACCCGCCCAGAGGGCCAGGGCCACACCGTCGCCGGTCGCGCCGGGTGGGTTGGTGCTCGAGGCGTAGAGCTGGCCGAGCCCACCGGTCGCCAGCAGCACCGCGGGGGAGCGGACCACACCGAAACCGTCGGGCGAGACCGCCACCACACCGCACACACCGTCGGGCCCGGTGAGCACGCGCAGCGCCGCGGCGCCGAAGAGCACCGGCAGCCCGGCCGCGTTGAGCGCGCGCTGCACCTCCGCGCCGGTGGCGTCACCGCCGGCGTGGATGATCCGGCGGGTGCTGTGGCCGCCCTCGCGGGTGCGCGAGATCTGGCCGTCGCGGCCCAGATCGAACACCGCGCCCAGGTCGGTCAGCGCGGCCACCGCCGCCTGACCACCCTCGACGATGGAACGCACCGCGTCGACCTCGCACAGCCCGGCACCGGCCTCGACCGTGTCGAGCACATGCGAGTCGACCGAATCGCCCCGCGGCGCGACCACCGCGATGCCGCCCTGGGCGTACTGGGTGGAGGTGTCGGTGGGCCCGCCCTTGCTGAGGATCAGCACGCGCAGGCCACGCAGTGACGCCGTGCGCGCGGCCGTGAGCCCCGCGACGCCACCGCCGACGACCACCAGGTCCACCTCGGCCTCCCAGGAGACCGGAACCGTCGCCGTCACGGCCGTTACCGCGTCGACCGCGCGGGAGCCGAGGGGGTCACTCCCCACCGCCGGGGTTGCCGATCTCGATCATCCGCTGCACCGAGGCCCGCCCGGCCTCGGCCATCGCCAGGTCGACGTGCACCTCGTCGGCGCCCTCGACCAGGCAGCGCAGCAGCGCGGCCGGGGTGATCATCTTCATGTACGGGCAGGAGGCGCGGTCGTTGACGGCCTGGAAGTCGATGCCGGGGGCGGCCTTGCGCAGCTGGTGCAGCATGCCGATCTCGGTGGCGACGAGCACCTGGGTGGACTTGGCCTGCTTGGCGGCGTCGATCATGCCGCCGGTGGACAGGATGTGCACCCGGTCGGCCGGGAACGAGCCCTCCCCGGCCAGGTACAGCGCCGAGGTGGCGCAGCCGCACTCGGGGTGCACGAACAGCTCGGCGTCGGGGTGGGTGCGCGCCTGCTCGGTGAGCTCCTCACCGTTGATGCCCGCGTGCACGTGGCACTCGCCCGCCCAGATGTGCATGTTCTCGCGCTTGGTCTCGCGCTTGACGTGCGCGCCGAGGAACTGGTCGGGCAGGAACAGCACCTCGCGGTCGGGGTCGATCGAGGCGACCACGTCCACGGCGTTGGAGGAGGTGCAGCAGATGTCGGTGAGCGCCTTCACCTCGGCGGTGGTGTTGACGTAGGAGACCACCATCGCGTCGGGGTACTCGGCCTTCCAGGCGCGCAGTTCGTCGGCGGTGATGGAGTCGGCCAGCGAGCAGCCCGCGCGCTCGTCGGGGATGAGCACGGTCTTGGCCGGGCTCAGGATCTTGGCGGTCTCGGCCATGAAGTGCACGCCGCAGAACACGATGGTGTCCTCTTCGGCCTCGGCCGCGATCCGCGAGAGGGCCAGCGAGTCGCCGACGTGGTCGGCCACGTCCTGGATCTCGGGCAGCTGGTAGTTGTGCGCGAGGATGGTGGCGTTGCGCTCGCGCGCCAGGCGGCGCACTTCGCGCGCCCATTCCGGGGTCGCCTCGACACCCGCGTATCCGGTGGGTCCGTCGAACACCGAGCCCATCAGCGGCTGTGCAGTCGTCGTCGCCATGATGGCTCCCTTCTTCGTGCGAGCGGCTCCGTCGCCACGATTCGCACCAAACCAGGTTTTCGACTTATAATCGAAAACGTGCCCCATAGTAACACCATCCACGAATCGCTCACCGCGGTGTTCCAGGTTCGCCGCTTCCCCGCCGACATTTCCGCAGGTAGCAGCGTTTCGGGTCGGTCGAAGCACCCGGAACTGGCCGTTCTGCTGTGGGAGCGGGCACTGGATCCGCAGAAGGGCACCTGGTCGCTACCGGGCGGTCGGTTACGCGACGACGAGGACCTCGACACCTCGGCGCGCCGTCAGCTGGCGGAGAAGGTCGACGTGCGCGAGCTGTCGCATCTCGAGCAGCTCTCGGTGTTCAGCAATCCGCACCGGGTGCCCGCGCCGCGCCGCATCGCCTCGGCCTATCTCGGCCTGGTCCCGCTGACCACCGAGCCGGAGCTGCCGCCGGACACCCGCTGGCATCCGGTCTCGGCGCTGCCGGACATGTCCTTCGATCACGGCACCGTCGTCGAGCACGCCCGCACCCGGCTGGCCGCCAAACTGTCGTACACGAACATCGCCTACGCCCTGGCCCCGGACATCTTCACGCTGTCGGTGCTGCGCGAGATCTATTGCGCCGCACTGGGGTACGACGTGGACACGACCAATCTCCAGCGGGTCCTCACCCGCCGCAGGGTGATCACCCCCACCGGCGACACCGCCCCCTCCGGCCGCGCGGGTGGGCGCCCCGCCGCGCGCTACCGCTTCACCGATTCCGGCCTGCGCGTCACCGACGAATTCGCCGCCCTGCGCCCACCGGGCTGAGTGGTTTCGCGCGGTCCGAACTTGTCGGTGCCCGGTGCGACACTGCTGTCATGGATGCCGAATCGAATGTGCCGGACAGTGCCTCGACCATCTCCTACGACGATCCCGACGCGCCCTGGAACCGTGAGTACTCCCCGGAGGAGATGGTGGGCTGGAACGACGGGGTGATCACCGAGTTCCGGGAGAACGGTGGCGCGGTCGGCGGCGACTACGCCGGCGCGACCCTGCTGCTGCTCACCACGACCGGCGCGAGAAGTGGGCGCTCCCATCTGGTTCCGCTCGGCGCGCTGTACCGCGACGACACGCTGTATGTGAGCTCGTTCGTCGAGGGGAAGTACCCGGCCTGGGTCCACAACGCGAAAGCGAACCCGCAGGTGACCGTGGAGCTGGGTGGTGAGACCTTCGCGGCCACCGCCGAGGTGCTCGAAGGCGCCCGCTACGACGAGTTCGCCGCGTGGGCGCTGGCGAACAACAGCCTGCTGGCCGAGTACCAGGCCACAGTGGACAAGCCGCTGCCGCTGGTGGTGTTGCGCCGCGACGCGTGACCGGTGATCAGCAGGCGCGCGTCATCGTCTGCTGGTGCACTCGTTCGCCCCGGTAGCGCAGGCCGGGGACATCGGCGGGCGTGCCGGTGGGGGTGAAGCCGAGGCGGGTGAAGAAGCGGACGGCCCGGGTGTTCTCGGTGAGGGTCTGCAGGTAGCAGCCGGGCGCTCCGGCGGCGCCGGCGTGGTCGAGGAAGCGGTGGACGAGAGCTTCGGCGGCGCCGGTGCCGCGGGCGGCCGGGGCGACATTGATGTGCAGGTGGGCGGGGTAGCCGGGGTCGGTGAAGTCGCCTGCCAGCTCGCGGCGGCGCAGGCGGGAGGCGAGGGTGTCGGCGACCGCGCGGGCGAAGAACAGGGCGGGGCCGCGGCGCAGCACCAGGCGGTAGCGGCGGATGGCCTCGGTCATCCGCTCCTCCTCGCTGGGGAAGTTCGCGGAATCGACACTGCCGACCAGGTAGCCGGTGAGCTTGCCGTCGGCGACCGCGACGAACACCGATTCCGGTTCCCGGTCGAGGTAGGGATCGAGATACACCGCGGCCTCGGATTCCGGATGCCCCCACAGGCTCTCGGTCGGTGACCCCGACCCGGCGAGCACGGCCAGCTCCCTGAGCTCGATGCGGTCCTGTTCGGTGAATCCACGGATCTCCACCCCGCCGACGTTACCCGGGCCGGGGCGCGCGGCTCAGGTGGTGAGTTCGCGTTGCAGCGGTGTGCGGAACCGGGGGATGGCGCGGACATCGCCGAACCAGGTTGCCGTGCGGGCGATCTCGGCGTCGATGAGGGCGCGGTGGTCGCGGCCGACGTCCTCGAGCAGGCGGGTGACGATCTCGCCGTCGGCGCGCTGGGCCCAGCCGCCGACGATGCGGCCGTCGGCCCAGATGGTGGGGCCGATATTGCCGTTGCGGTCGAACAGGGCCGGGGCGTGCGGGCCGAGGAACCAGTCGCGGGACTGCCAGCCCATCGGGGTCGGGTCCAGGGCGGGCAGCAGGGCCGCCCACGGTTGCGGCTCGGGGACCGGGGCGAGGTCGTCGGCGAGCAGGAGGCCGGTGGTGCCGTCGAGGTCCACCTCGGCGATCGGCAACTGGGCCAAGGCTTTACGAACCTCCCCGAGCGTCCAGCCGGTCCACCACTTCAGATCCGTCACCGGCGCGGGTCCGAAGGCGTAGAGCCACTGCCGTACCAACTCGGCCCTCGCCTCCTCCGTCGACAGCGCCGAACCCTGTTCGGGCAGCCAGGTTTCCACCGGCGCCCAGGTGTACTGGCTGCTCGTCCAGCTGCCGTTGGGGCGGCCGCGGACGATGCGGCCCTCGGCACCGAGCACCACCAGCACCCAGGTGGTGATGTTGGTGGGCTTGGAGTACGACTTGCCGGGCGCGGTATCGATCTGGGTGCGCAGGCGCGGCACGTCCTTGCTGAGCTGGGCGCCCGTCGCCGCGCCCCGGGCCAGCAGCGCCGCGTGCGTCTCGGCCTCGACCTCGGCCAGCCACGAGGCGACGTCACCGTCGACGACACCGGCCTGCTCGATCAACCGGCCGTAGGTGCGCCGCTGCTTGTGGGCCAGCGCGTCACAGGTCGAGGCCTGCAGCACCGGCACCAGTTCGGTGGGCGCCACGAACATGGTGCGCCGCATGGCGAGCAGCCGCACCAGCGCGCGCTCGTCGTAGAGGGCCCGTTCCATCGCCGCCGGGGTGAGATCGATCCCGCGCGCGCCGACCGAGAGGTACACCGTGGCCGGGTCGGTGGCGTGCAGCACCACCATCGAGCGCGCGATCTCGACGGGGTCGGCCGCACGGGCCGACAGGGCGAGACGGTGTCTGGTCGCCAGCCGGGCCCGGCGCTGCGCGATATCGATCGAGGGCATGCGCGGATCGTAGGCGGGGCCACCGACATCCCCGAAGATCGCCGCCGTGGAACCCACTGCGGCACAGCACGGAACGGGCGCGGCGACCGGGGGAGTTTCTGTCACTTTTGTGCAGAATCCAGGGTCGTCGTTTTCGCCGTGGGGCAGGGGCCGATGTTGTTATCGTCGCGCTCATGAGCGCAGCGCCACCGGTTGTCACGGCCGCTGAACTGGGCGTCGACGACGAGGAACGCCCTGCCCGCGAGCTCACCGGGTTTTCCGCGCGGCTGGTCGGGATCGTGGCGCTGGGGCTGGCAGGACTGGCGCTGTGGCAGGTTTTCCGGCCGCTGTCGCAGGGCAGCCAGTACTACCTGGTCGTGTTCCTCGCGGTCGCACTGCCGCTGGTGTTCCTGAGTTACCGGTCCGGGTGGGGCAGGCTCGACCGGGTCGACGGGCCCGCGGTGCTGGACTGGGTACTGGCGGTGGGCGCGCTGCTGGTGTGCCTGTATCCGGTGCTGCCGTTCGTGATCGGTGACGGCGGCGGTGGTTACGACGCGTTCCTGGACCGGCAGGGCATGCTGGCCGGGATCGACATGGTGCTCGGCACGATCCTGCTGGTGCTGGTCCTCGAGGCGTGCCGCCGCACCACCGGCCCGATCCTGCCCGCGGTGTGCCTGGTGTTCCTCGCCTACGGCTACTACGGCGGGCTGCTGCCGCAGAGCTGGACCATCGCGCACGCGGGCCTGGACGTGGACCAGATCGTCGACGCCCTCTACAACTCCGGCAGCGGCTTCTACGGCACCCCGCTCGACGTGGCGGCCAGCTACATCGTGCTGTTCACGATCTACGGCGCGGTGCTCGAATTCTCCGGCGCCGCAAGGTTCTTCGTCGATCTGTCGGTCTCGCTGTTCCGGCGCTCGCACAGCGCGGCCGGACGCACCGCGGTGGCCTCGGGCTTCCTGCTGGGCACCGTCTCCGGCTCGGGCACCGCGACCGCGGTGAGCACCGGCGCGGTGACCTGGCCGATCCTGCGCAAGGCGGGCTACCGGCCCGAACAGGCCGGTGGCATGCTGGCCGCCGCGGGCGTGGGGGCCATCCTCTCGCCGCCGACGCTCGGCGTCGCGGCCTTCATCGTCGCCGAATATCTCAACGTGTCGTATGTGACGGTGCTCGGCTGGGCGCTGATCCCGACCCTGCTCTACTACCTGGGCATCCTGCTCTCGGTCGAGATCGACGCCCGCCGCATCCACGCCGAGGGCCGCGCACCCGCCGACCTCGCCGACGCGGCGCCACCGGTGTCGGGGTGGATTCTGCTGGGCCGCTTCGGTTATCACTTCTCGTCACTGATCGTGATCGTGGTGTTGCTGCTGGTGGGGATGAGCGCCACCCGCGCCGTCGTCTACGCCACCCTGCTCGCGCTGCTGCTCGCCGTCCCGGACCGGCTCCTGCGGGCCCGGGCGGCGGAAGATCCTGCGGCACAGAAGATCGCACCGGGCCGGTTCGTGCTCGACGCGCTGCGCGCCCTCTCGCTGGGGATGCGCGCGGCGCTGCCGGTGGTCGCGGTGTGCGCGGCGGCGGGCGTGATCACCGCCATGACGACCAAGACCGGGCTCGGCGCGCAGGTGGCCGCGCTGCTGGTGCGGGCGGGATCGGTGCTCTCGGACAACCCCGCCGTCGTGCTGGCGACCACGGCGGTGCTGGCGGCGGTCGCGCTGTCGCTGCTGGGACTGGCGGTGCCGGTGACGGCCTCGTTTGTCATCGGCTGGGTGATCATCGGGCCCGCGCTGCTGGAGCTGGACGTGCCCGCGCCCGCCGCGGCGATGTTCGTCTTCTACTTCTCGGTGCTCTCGGAGGTCACCCCGCCCACCGCGCTGGCCGCTGTCGGCGCCGCCGCGGTGACCGGCGCCAAGGCCATGGCCACCATGTGGCACGCCCTGCGCTACGCGCTGCCCGCCTTCCTCGTGCCGTTGATGTTCGTGCTCACCGACTCCGGCCAGTACCTGCTGGGCCGGGGTGCGGTGCTCGACGTGCTGTGGGTCGGCGCGGCCGCCTGCCTGGGCGTGGCCGCGCTGGCGGTGGCGACCGGCGGCTGGCTGTTCGGGATCGGCGCGGTCGGCACCCCCGTCCGCGTGCTCGCCGCGCTGACCGGGCTGACGCTGCTCTACCCGGCGCCGCCCGCCACCACGATCGGGCTCGGACTTCTGCTGGTGACGGTGCTCGCCGGGGTGGTCGAGCGGGCACGCGGCCGGACCGTCACGGAGACACCGTGACTCGAGAGGGGACACCATGGTCAGAACTGTTGTAGCCGCGGTCGCGGTGACCGCCGCGGCGGCGCTGCTCACCGGTTGCGGCGGCAGGCAGGACACCCCGACCGCCGACTCCGGCGGCGCGGTCACCTGTGAAGTCCACCAGGACACCAGGATCGGCATCGCGACCGGCAATGCCACCGGCGTGTACTTCGCGCTGGGCAACGCCTTCGCCGAGCAGATCTCCGACGCGACCAGCGGCACGGTCAAGGCCACCGCCGCCGAGACCGGCGCGTCGGTGCAGAACATCCAGCAGGTGGTCGGCGGCACCTACCAGGTCGGATTCTCGCTGGCCGACTCCGCCGCCGACGCCGTCCAGGGCACCGGCGGCTTCACCGACGCGCAGCCGATTCGCGCGCTGGCCCGCCTCTACGACAACTACACCCAGGTCATCGTGCGCGCCGACGCGGGCATCGCCACGCTCGCCGACCTGCGCGGCAAACGCGTGTCCACCGGCTCGCCGAAATCGGGCACCGAGGTGATCGCCCAGCGCGTGCTCCAGGCCGCGGGACTGAACCCGGACAGCGATGTGTCCGCGCAGCGCCTGGATCTCACCAAGACCGTCGACGGTATGAAGGACGGCTCGATCGACGCCATGTTCTGGTCCGGCGGGCTGCCCACACCGGGCATCACCGACCTGTTCACCACCGCGAAGGACAAGGTCCGCTTCCTCGACATCACCGGTGCGCTGCCGAAGCTGAAGGAGATCAACCCGGTCTACGAGGCAGGCGCCATCCCCGCCGCGACCTACGGGCTGGCCGCCGACGTGCCCACCGTCGTGGTGCCCAACCTGCTCGTCGTCCGCGAGGACCTCGACGCGAACCTGGCCTGCGTACTCACCCGCACCCTGCTGGACCGCAAACCCCAACTGGAACAGGCCAACCCGGCCGCCGCGGGCATCGACCGTGCCACCGCGAGCAAGACCGCACCGGTGCCGCTGCACCGCGGGTCGGAGGTCGCGCTGGGCTGACCGGGCTGTCCGTCGGCTGCTCGCGTGGGACGTGCCGGGGCGGTGTGTCGCGGGCCGACGGCTTCCCACGCGAATGCCGGTGCGTGCGGTATCGGGTGCGCGCTGGACGCCCGGTGCGTGGTGGCGGACAATCGCGGGATGAAGCGGGTCGGCGGTGTCGTCGCGGTGTGCGCCCTGGTGTTCGGCACGGTGGTCGCGTTCGGGCCCGTGCTGCGCGCGGAGCCGCTGTGCGCGGCCGGGGTGGCGGTGGAGCCCGTCGCGCTGACCGTCGACGGGGAGCGGGCCACCGGGCGCGTCTACGAGCCGTATCGGTGCGTGCCGGGTGATGCCCCCGCCACCCAGCTGGTGGTGGCCGTGCACGGGCACGGTGGGTCCTCGGCCGACTTCGCGCCGTATATGACCGCGCTGGCGCGGGCGGGCGGGTCACCGATCCTGCTGATGGATCTGCGCAGCGCGGACGGGCCGTGGCGCACGGGGGAGTGGAACCTGTGGGCGGGCTGGCGTGACGTGGTCGCCGCGACGCATTGGTATCGCGACGAGCACCGGGCGATCACCTCCACCGTGCTGTGGGGCTGGAGTCAGGGCGGGATCACCAGCGGGCTCGCGGTCGCGCACGGTCCGGCCGGGCTGTTCGACTACTGGGTCGACAACTACGGTCCCGCCGACGACTTCACCATGTGGGCCGCCGCGGGCACCGTGAACGCCGACCTGCCCGCCCAGATCGAACGCGACGCGGGCGGTTGCACGCCGCTGGTGTGCCCGCTCGCCTACGTCGACCGGTCGCCCGCGCTGCTCGCCGGGCGGATGAGTATGCGCCGCGCCTTCCTCGTCCACGGCACCGCCGACACCGTGGTGCCCTTCGCGACCAGCGTGGAACTGCGGGCCGCGCTCACCGCGGCGAGCAAACCGTTCTCCTTCTACACCGTCGTCAGCGGGCGCGACCTCGACGGCGCGATCGTGCCGGGCAACCACGATGTCGGACCCGCGCTGTACGAAGGCGGCTGTGTGGTGCTGCGGCTGCTCGCGGGCACCGAACCGCTGGACCCGCCGATCAGCGACTATGTCGTCGACGTGGCGGCGGGCGTGGTCACCGCGCCGCCCGCCCCACCCGCCGCGAAATGCGCCGCCTGAGGCAGGGGACGGAACACCGGCGCGGTCCCGGGTGTTGTCGCGGAGGCAGGGCAGACACCGGCGGAAACGAGGACACGATGAGCGAACCGGCGCGGCGCGCGGACCACTGGCAGCACCCGGATCTGGATCTGGACGCCTACCTGGCCCGCATCGGCTACGACGGACCGCGCACCCCGACGGCGCGGACCCTGCACGCCCTGGTCGAGGCACACACCACGACCATCCCGTTCGAGAACCTCGAGATCATCCTCGGCCGTGGCGTCCCGCTCGATCTGGCGGCGTTGCAGGACAAACTCGTCCGGCGCAGGCGTGGCGGCTACTGCTACGAGAACGTCACCCTGTTCGCGGCCGTGCTGGCCCGGCTCGGCTTCGGCGTCACCGGGATCAGCGGCCGGGTCACCATGGGCACCCTCGACAGCGGGGTGATCCGCCCCGCCACCCACGCGCTGCTGCGGGTGACCACCGACTCCGACGACCGGGTCTGGCTCTGCGACGTGGGCTTCGGTTTCGGCCCGCTCGCCCCGTACGAACTCACCGAGACGCCCGGCGAGTTCCGGATCGGACAGTGGCGGCTGCGGCTGGAGCGCCGCGTCGACGAACTGGGCGGCGACCTGTGGGTGTTGCACCATTTCGCCCGCGACGGCTGGCAGGACCGCTACAGCTTCGGCACGCTCCCGCAGTACCCCGCCGACTACGCGGTGGGCAACCATTTCGTGTCCACCTCCGCGCATTCGCCGTTCACCCGCAGGCCCTTCGTCCAGCGGTTCCGGCCCGAGGCCCACCACGTGCTCGACGACCTGACCCTGACCACCGAGTACCCCGACGGCACCGCCCAGGCCCGTGAACTCGAACCGGGCGAACTGCCGAAAGTGCTGGCAGAGGTGTTCGACATCGACCTGGACGAGGCCGACGCGGCTACGCTGGTCGGCACACCCTGGCGAGTGAACTAGGCACCGGCGCGGGGAGCTCGCGCACGGCCCGGCGGTTTGCTTCCGCGGTGTCGCTACGGCAAATTGATGGTTACTTGCCGGGAAACAACCCCGATGCTGGCTGTGGGGTTCGAGACAGTGGGGTCGTCCGTGCCGAAGCTTCCATCCGTGGTGCCGATTCAGCGGGAATCGGTGACCCGTCCCGGGACGGCCGACGCCGTCACCGTTCGGCGCGGGGATCTGGACGGGCTGCGCGGCGTCGCGATCGCGCTGGTGGTGGCCTTCCACGTGTGGATGGGCCGGGTCTCCGGCGGGGTCGACGTGTTCCTGGTGCTCTCGGGCTTCTTCTTCACCGGCGCGGTGGTGCGCGGGGTCGAGCGGCGCGGCGTCCTCGCCCCGATGGCCACGGCCCGGCGTACCGTGCGGCGGCTGATGCCCTCGCTTGTGCTGGTGCTGGCCGCGATCGTGCTGGCCACCATCGCGCTGCGGCCCTACACCCAGTTCGGCGAGACCGCCGCGCAGACACTGGCCTCGATGTTCTACGGCCAGAACTGGTATCTGGCGGGCGCCGAACTGGACTACCTGGCCCCTGATCCGTCGGTGAGCCCGTTGCAGCACCTGTGGTCGATGTCGGTGCAGGGGCAGTTCTATGTCGCGATCGTCGCGGTGCTGGCGGGCTGGGCGTGGCTGCGCAGGCGCGGCGCGGTCGGCAGGCCCGCCCTGCTGCTCGCGCTCACCGGCCTCGGGCTGCTCTCGTTCTGGTACGCCGCGCACGGCTCGGCCACCCATCAGGCCTGGACCTACTACGACAGCCTCGCGCGCGCCTGGGAACTACTGGCCGGTGCGGTACTGGCCGTGGCCGCGCCCTACCTGCGGATCCCGGTGCGATTACGCGGTGTGGTCGCCCTGATCGGGCTGGTCATGGTGCTGTCGTGCGGGCCGCTGTTCGACGGCGCCAACCAGTTCCCCGGGACGGCCGCGCTGTGGCCGGTGGCCGCGGCCTGCCTGGTGATCGCCTCCGGTTTCGGCCCCGCCGGACCGCGCGCGTGGCCCAACCGCCTGCTCGGTGGTCGCGTCTGCACCGAACTCGGCGCGCTGGCCTACCCGCTGTACCTGTGGCACTGGCCGATCCTGATCTTCTATCTGGCCGAGACCGGCCGCTCGCACGCCGGACTGGTCGACGGACTGCTCGTCATCGGGGTCTCGCTCGTCCTGGCCTACGTCACCGCGCGGCTGGTCGAGAACCCCTTGCGGATGCCGTCCGCGGGCCAGGTGAGCACCGCGAACAACCGGGTCGCAGGCGGTCTGGTCGGGGTCCTCACGGTCGGGGTGCTGGCCGCCACGCTCGGCTGGCAGGTCGTGCTCAGCGCCAATCCGGCGGTGCCGCCGCAGGCCCTGGACCCCCACCGCTATCCCGGCGCGTCGGCCCTGCTGTCCGGGGCCGAGTACTCGCCCGAACCCATGCGGCCCACCGTCTTCGAGGGCCCGGTCGACACCCCCTCGCCCACGACCGACGGCTGTATCACCCCCGATCGTGAGGTCCGCGTCTGCACCTACGGCGATCCCACCGCCACCCGCTCGATCGCGCTGGTCGGCGGCTCGCACTCCGAGCACTGGCTGCCCGCGCTGGAACTGCTCGGCGCCGAGCACGGGTTCCGGGTGATCTCCTATCTCAAGGAAGGCTGCCCGATCGTGCTGTCGGATCAGCCGTCCTACGCCGAGTACCCGTTCCCCGAATGCCACGCCTGGACCGTCGAGGTGCTCGACCGGCTGGCCGCCGATCCGCCCGGCTGGGTGCTGACCCTCTCGACCCGCTACCGCCAGTCCGGCGTGGGCGACGAGGTGCCGGTGGAGTACCTGGAGGCGTGGTCGGCGCTGCAGGACCGCGGGCTCAATGTGCTGGCGCTGCGCGATACGCCCCGCCTGCAGCGCGACGGGGTCTTCTACCGGGCCACCGACTGCCTGGCGCACCGCGGTGACGCCGACAGCTGCGGCATGGATCGCACCGACGCCCTCGACGCCGTCGACCCGGCCGCCGAACCCGCCGCCGGCTACCCGAACGTGCACCTGCTCGACCTGACCGACGCCGTCTGCCGCCCGCAGCGCTGCCGGGTGGTCGAGGGCAATGTGCTCATCTACCGCGACGAACACCACCTGACCGCCAGCTACGCCCGCTCGCTGGCCCCCGAGCTGGGCAGGCAGATCGGTCTCGTCACCGGCTGGTGGTAGCGCCGGATCCCCGCGCGGGCCCGCGACGGCGGCTACCCTCGGTCGCGTGCGACTTCCCCGCAAGACCCCGGTCCTGCTCTTCGCGCTCGCCCTGCTGCCGGTGGCCTGTTCGACCGGACCCGATCAACCCGAGACCGTCGCCACGGCCTTCGCCGCCGCGCTGACCAGCGGTGACGCGGCCGCCGCGGCGGCGCTCACCGACTCTCCCGCGCAGGCCGCGCCGGTGCTCACCGCGCTGTTCGAGAACCTCGGCCGCACCGACACCGTCCGGGTGTCGGGCACCGACGACAGCACCTTCACCCTCGAATCCACCTGGAAGTTCGGTCCCGAGGGCCGCAACGAGTGGACCTACACCACCACCGGCACCGCCACCGACAGCGACGGCTGGAAGATCGCCTGGCGCCCGGAGACGGTCGCGCCCGGCCTGGATCTGGGCCCCCTCGTCTACAGCCCGGTCCCACCGACACCGGCCCGGGTGCTCGACGCCTCCGGCGGTGACCTGATGACCGAGCAGGAGGTGACCCTGGTCCGGGCGGCGCCCGACGCCGACCTGCCCGCCCTGGCCGCGCTGCTCGACCGGCACGGTGTCACCGAGGCGGGCATACGCACCGAACTGGCCGCCGCCGAGGGCAACCCCGTCACCGTGGTCGCGCTGCGCGAGGCCGACATCGCGCCCGTGCGGGAGCCGCTGGGCGCCGTCCGCGGGGTGACGCTCGCGCCGCAGCCCCGCCTGCTCACCGTCGACCCGGCCCTGAGCGGCCCCACCCTGGCCGGGCTGAGCGAACTCTGGCAGGAGCAGACCGACGCCGCCACCGGCTGGGCGGTGCGCGCGCGGACCCCCGAGGGCACCCAGCGCATCGCCGGACCCGACGCGAAACCCGTCACCGACCTCGCGACCACTCTCGACATCGACCTGCAGAACGCCGCCGAGGCGGCCCTCACCCCGATCACCACCCCCGCCGCCATCGTGGCACTGCGCCCGTCGACGGGGGAGGTGCTCGCCGTCGCGCAGAACGATCCCGCCGACGACCAGGGCCCGATCGCGCTCACCGGGCTCTATCCGCCCGGCTCGACCTTCAAGACCGTCACCGTCTCGGCCGCGTTGCAGGCCGGGAACGTGAACGTCGACACCGTGCTGCCCTGCCCGGGCCGCGCGACCATCGAGGGCCGCACGATTCCCAACGACGACGGCTTCGACCTCGGCGCGGTCCCGCTGCACACCGCCTTCGCCCGCTCGTGCAACACCACCATGGCCGAACTCGGCGTGCGCCTGCCCGCCGACGGGCTCACCGCGGCGGCCGCACAGCTCGGTCTCGGCGTGGACTATGTGACACCCGGGTTGACGACCGTCACCGGGAAAGTGCCCGCCGCGCAGAACCCGGCCCAGCAGGTCGAGGCGAGCATCGGGCAGGGCGCCGTCACCGCCTCGCCCTTCGGGATGGCACTGGTGGCCGCCTCGCTCGCCCACGGCTCGGCGCCCACTCCGGCGATCGTGCGCGGCCGCCCCGGCGCCCCGGATCGGCAGGCCGCGCCGGTGCCCGCGACGGTGACGTCGCAGATAGAGACCATGATGGCCGAGACGGTGAGCGCCGGAACGGCCACCGCGCTGCGCGACATCCCCGGTCTGCTCGGCAAGACCGGCACCGCCGAATACCTCGACGACGAGCACGCGCACGGCTGGTTCGTCGGCATCGACGGCGATGTGGCCTTCGCGGTCTTCGTCGCCGACGCTGGCAGCTCCGGACCGGCGGTCGAGGCAGCGGGCAGGATGCTGCGTGTGAAACGATGATCTATGTCACGCGTCGCGGACGGGCAATCACCCCGCTGCCGCACGCGGTCATCCCACGGCCAGCTACACTCGTCGACGGACCATATCCATGGTCAATACGCGGGATGTCACAATTTCGAGAAGGTTCGGAGTAGGCGCCATCGATACCGGTCAGAAGATCGCGGAGCATTACCGCCTGGTCGAGCGTATTGGTAGCGGCGGCACAGGCGTTGTATGGCGTGCTGTCGACGAACGCCTCCAACGCTCCGTGGCTGTGAAGCAGATCCACATCAAACCCAGTTTGCCCGAGGGCGAACGGGATGTCTTGCGCCAGCGCGCGATTCGGGAGGCCCGCAACGCGGCGCGCTTCCAGCATCCCAATGCCATCGTGGTGTTCGACATCACCGAGCACAACGGTGATCCGTGCCTGGTGATGGAGTACCTCAAGTCGGTCAGCCTGGCGGCCGAGCTGGGCCAGAAGGGCCCGCTGCCGCTGGCCGAGGTGGCCCGCATCGGCGAGCAGGTGGCCTCGGCGCTCATCGCCGCCCACCAGGCGAGCCTGGTGCACCGCGACGTCAAACCGGGCAACATCCTGCTCGGCGAGCACGGTGAGGTGAAGATCACCGACTTCGGCATCTCCCGCGCCACCGGTGACGTCACCCTCACCGAGACCGGCCTGATCTGCGGCACCGCCGCCTACCTGGCTCCCGAGGTCGCCCGCGGCTCCGACCCGACGCCCGCCGCCGACGTGTTCGCATTGGGCGCCACGCTGTTCCACGCGCTGGAAGGCGAACCGCCCTACGGCGCCAACGCCAATCCGCTCGCCGTGCTCTACGCCGCGGCCAACGGCCAGGTGCGTGAGCCGCGCAACGCGGGCCCGGCCACCGACTTCCTGCTCGACCTGCTGAACCCGGACCCGCTGGACCGGCCGACCATGGCCGAGTCGCGTGCCGCGCTGGCCGCCTTCGCCGACGCGGACGCCGACGCCGTGCCCGCGGGCTTCGTCCCGGCCAGCGAGGCCTACAACCGCCGCAACTCCGCCGCGGCCACCCAGGTGATCCGCCAGTCCGGCCGCCGCGCCTCGCACGCGGGCGCCTCCACGGCGACCACCCGCCAGATCCGCTCGAACCCGCGGCCGCAGCCGCGCCTGGACACCGCCGCGCATCCGCCGACGCAGGCCCAGCCCGCGCCGCAGCCGCGCAAGCAGGCGGGCAAGGGCCGTGCGGTGCTGATCGGCTCCGGTGTGGGCGCGGTGATCGCGGCGATCGCCGTCGCGGTCAGCGCCATGAGCGGCTCGGACACCGATTCCCCTCAGGTGCAGGCGAATCCGTCGACCTCGGTGCAGTCGCCGGGCCCGGCCGCGAGCAACACCCCCGTGGCGGCGGCGCTCGGGCAGACCACCAATGTCGGCACCGTCGACATCGGTTCGGCCGGTCAGCTGGTGGAGGACTTCTACAGCAACCCGGCCGGTTCCTGGTCGCTGCTCACCCCCGCCGCGCAGAAGCTCTACGGCAGCGAGACCGCGTTCCGTGAGTACTGGAACGGGCGCATCATCAACACCTTCACCAGCATCACGGCGGTCAGCGGCAACAACGCCGACGGCTCCACCGACATGCAGCTGGCCAGCATCACCATCGACGGGCAGACCAGGTCCAACATGGTCATGCGCGTGGTGAACTCCGGCGGCCGCCTGCAGATCGACGGCAACACCCGCTGACACCGCCCACCCGAGCCGATCCCCGCGCCCGCGCCGGGATCGGCTCGCTGCTGTGCGGACCGGGGATGTGCCGGAAAAGCGATGGCGGGCGACCATTAGGCTGGTAGGTGACCTGAGACCGTGTAGAGACAGGATTGCACCCCGATATGACTCCCCGCATCGAGCTCGCCCGCGTCGACTTGCGCGGTCGTACTCCTTCCGCTGCCGAGCTGCGCACCGCGCTGCCGCGCGGAGGAGTCGACGTGGACTCGGTGCTGCATCACGTGCGGCCGGTCGTCGAGGACATCCGCGACCGGGGTGCCGAGGCCGCGCTGGACTACAGCGAGAAGTTCGACGGGGTGCGCCCGGCCGCGGTGCGCGTGCCGGTGGGCGAACTGGCGAAGGCGCTCGACGAGCTGGACCCGGCCGTGCGCGCCGCGCTCGAGGTGGCCATCGAGCGGACCAGGAAGGTGCACGCCGACCAGCGGCGCACCGACACCGTCACCGAGGTGGTGCCCGGTGGCACCGTCACCGAGAAGTGGGTGCCGGTGGAGCGGGTGGGGCTCTACGTGCCCGGCGGCAATGCCGTCTACCCGTCCTCGGTCGTGATGAACGTCGTCCCGGCGCAGGCCGCCGGGGTGGAGTCGCTGGTGGTGGCCTCGCCGCCGCAGGCCCAGTTCGCCGGGCTGCCGCACCCGACCATCCTGGCCGCCGCCGCACTGCTCGGTGTCGACGAGGTGTGGGCGGTCGGTGGCGCGCAGGCCGTGGCGCTGCTGTCCTACGGCGGCACCGACACCGACGGGGCCGCGCTCGAGCCGGTCGACCTGATCACCGGGCCCGGCAACATCTACGTCACCGCGGCCAAGCGGCTGTGCCGTGGCCTGGTCGGGATCGACGCCGAGGCCGGTCCCACCGAGATCGCGGTGCTCGCCGACGCCACCGCCGATCCGGTGCACGTGGCCGCCGACCTGATCAGCCAGGCCGAACACGATGTGCTCGCCGCCAGCGTGCTGGTCACCGATTCGCCCGCGCTGGCCGATGCCGTCGACGCGGCGGTGAACGCCCAGCTCGCCGTGGTCAAGCACAACGATCGCGTGCGCGCGGCGCTCAGCGGCAAGCAGTCCGGGATCGTCCTGGTCGACGACATCGCCCAGGGCCTGCGCGTGGTCGACGCCTACGCCGCCGAACACCTCGAGATCCAGACCGCCGACGCCGCGGCCGTGGCCGCGCGGGTGCGCAGCGCGGGCGCCATCTTCGTCGGCCCCTGGGCCCCGGTGAGCCTGGGCGACTACTGCGCGGGCTCCAACCACGTGCTGCCCACCGCGGGCTGCGCGCGGCACTCCTCGGGCCTGAGCGTGCAGACGTTCCTGCGTGGCATCCACATCGTGGAGTACACCGAGGCGGCGCTGAAGGATGTCGCCGGACACGTCGTCGCCCTGGCGAACGCGGAGGATCTGCCCGCGCACGGCCAGGCCGTGCAGGCGCGGTTCGAGGCGCTGTCGTGAGCACTCCTACCGTGCCCGGCGCCGCCGCGACCCTCGACCAGCTGCCCCTGCGCGACAACCTGCGCGGCAAATCCCCTTACGGCGCACCGCAATTGACCGTGCCGGTGCAGCTCAACACCAACGAGAACCCGCACCCGCCCAGTCGCGCGCTGATCGACGACGTCGCCGAATCGGTGCGCGCCGCCGCCGCCGACCTGCACCGCTACCCCGATCGCGACGCGGTGGCCCTGCGCGCCGACCTCGCCGCATACCTCACCCGGCAGACCGGCGTGCCCGTCGACGCCGTCAACGTGTGGGCGGCCAACGGCTCCAACGAGATCCTGCAGCAACTGCTGCAGGCCTTCGGCGGGCCCGGCCGCAGCGCCCTGGGTTTCGTGCCCTCCTACTCGATGCACCCGATCATCTCCGAGGGCATCGACACCGAGTGGATCGAGGCCAAGCGCAGCGGCGACTTCTCCCTCGACATCGACTACGCCGTGGCCCAGATCGCCGAACGCCGCCCCGACGTGGTGTTCGTGACCAGCCCGAACAACCCCACCGGCCACAGCATCCCGATCGGCGAACTCGAACGGCTGCTCGCCGCCGCCCCCGGCATCGTGGTGGTGGACGAGGCCTACGGCGAGTTCTCGGCCGCGCCGAGCGCGATCACGCTGATCGACCGGTTCCCGACCAAGCTCGTGGTCACCCGCACCATGAGCAAGGCTTTCGCCTTCGCGGGCGGACGCCTCGGCTACCTGGCGGCCTCGCCCGCGGTGATCGACGCGATCCTGCTGGTCCGGCTGCCGTACCACCTCTCGGTGGTCACCCAGGCGGCCGCACGCGCCGCACTGCGCCACGCCGACGAGACCCTCGGCAGCGTCGCCGAACTCGCGGCCCAGCGCGACCGGGTCGCCGCCGCGCTCACCGCGCAGGGCTTCGAGGTGATCCCCAGCGACGCCAACTTCATCCTGTTCGGCCGCTTCACCGACGCCGCGGTGGCCTGGCAGCACTACCTCGACGCCGGGGTCCTCATCCGCGATGTCGGCATCCCCGGCTACCTGCGCGCCACCATCGGCCTCGCCGCGGAGAACGACGAATTCCTGCGCGTGAGCGGCGAACTCGCCGGCACCGACCTCACCCACTGACCGCTGGAGGCAATCGATATGAGCAGAACAGCGCGGGTCGAGCGCGTCACCAAGGAATCCAGCATCCTCGTCGAGCTGAACCTCGACGGCACCGGCAAGACCGAGATCAGCACCGGCGTGCCGTTCTACGACCACATGCTGACCGCGCTCGGCCAGCACGGCGGGTTCGACCTGGTGGTGCGGGCCGAGGGCGACATCGAGATCGAGGCCCACCACACCGTCGAGGACACCGCCATCGTGTTCGGCCAGGCCCTGGGCCAGGCGCTCGGCGACAAGAAGGGCATCCGCCGCTTCGGCGACGCGTTCATCCCGATGGACGAGACCCTCGCGCACGCCATCGTCGACGTCTCCGGCAGGCCGTACTGCGTGTTCACCGGCGAGCCGGATCACCTGGTGCACACCATCATTCCCAGCGCGGGGCCCGGCGCCTCGTACTCGACCGTGCTCAACAAGCACGTCTTCGAGTCGATCGCGCAGAACGCCAGGATCGCGCTGCACGTGCGGGTGCTCTACGGCCGCGACCAGCACCACATCACCGAGGCCGAGTTCAAGGCGGTCGCCCGCGCCCTGCGCGCGGCCGTCGAGATCGACCCGCGCGTCAGCGGTGTGCCGTCCACGAAAGGTGTGCTGTGAGCAAGAAATCCGTCGCCCTGCTCGACTACGGCTCCGGTAACCTGCACTCCGCCGAACGCGCCCTGGTGCGCGCCGGCGCGCAGGTGGAGGTCACCGCCGACCCGCAGGTGGCGCTGGCCGCCGACGGGCTGGTCGTGCCCGGGGTCGGCGCGTACGCGGCCTGCATGGCCGGGCTGCGTGCGGTCCGCGGGGAGCGCCTGATCGGCCAGCGCCTGGCCGGTGGCCGTCCGGTGCTGGGCATCTGCGTGGGCATGCAGATCCTGTTCGACCGCGGCGTCGAGTTCGGTGTCGAGACCGAGGGCTGCGGCGAATGGCCCGGCACCGTCGCGGGCCTGGACGCCCCCGTCCTGCCGCACATGGGCTGGAACACCGTGAAGGCCCCCGCCGACAGCATCCTGTTCGCCGGCATGGACGCCGACACCCGCTTCTACTTCGTCCACTCCTACGCCGCCCAGCAGTGGGAACTGCCCGACAGCGACCACATCGCCCCCGCCCGCCTCACCTGGTCCGAACACGGCGTCCCCTTCCTCGCCGCCGTCGAGAACGGCCCCCTCTCGGCCACCCAGTTCCACCCGGAGAAGTCCGGCGACGCAGGCGCCCACCTCCTGCGCAACTGGATCGATTCGCTCTAGATCGCCTTTCGCCATCGCGACCATACACATCGGCGTCGATGTGTATGGTCGGTGGATGACCGCCGTCCCACCGCGCCCCAAACACCTCGACTCCCCGATGCTGCCCAAGATCTTCAAGATCATGGGGAAGACGCAGGTGTGGGTCTACCGGCGGACCGGTGGGCGGATCGGCGCGAAATGGCGTGTCGGCGCGGGCTTCCGCAAGCCGGTCCCGACCTTGCTGCTCGACCACCGCGGCCGCAAGTCCGGGAAGGTGTACACCACCCCGCTGCTCTATCTCGCCGACGGCGCGGACATCATCGTCGTCGCCTCCCAGGGCGGCCTGTCCACACATCCGCAGTGGTACCGCAATCTCCGCGCCGAACCCGACACCCACATCCAGATCGGCCGCACCCTCCACCCCGTCCACGCCATCACCGCCGACCCTCGCCAGCGGGCGCGCCTATGGCCCTTACTGGTCGACGCCTACGCCGACTTCGACCACTACCAATCCTGGGCCGCCCGCGAGATCCCGGTCGTCATCCTCCGGCCCCGGTCCGATCGGGCCCGCTGATCGTCGGCCGGTCGCGGCTCGTCCGGGAGATCGCGGTGGTGCGGCGTCGGGCCGGGCCGGCTGTCGCTGCGACAGTCGTGGACGGTTGATCGACTAGTTTCGGCACATGCGTTCGAAGAGAAGGCTTTTCGTCGGAGCGACCTTCGCGGTGGCGGCAGTAATCGCCGTATCCGGGTGTGCCGCGTCGGCGCCGGTCGCCACGCCTGTTTCGCCGTCGACGACCACCGTCCCGGCACCAACGACCACCGATCCGGCCACGGTCGGCGGATCCGACTTCGGGCCGGGCCCGTATCGGGTCGAGGCGACCGTGACGGTGGGCGAAAGTCCCACCAGTGTCGCGATCGACCCCGAAACGGGCAGAGCTTTCGTCGCGCGGTACGCGGAAGGCGCTGCCACGCAGTCGGTGTCGGTCATCGATACCCGCACTCACACGCACAGCGGCGACATTCCGGTGGGCCAGGTCTTCCCCTCGGGGCCTCAGTCGATCGCGGTCGACACGGATACCCACCTCGTCTATCTGGTGGGTGGGAACTCCGCAGGTCAGGTGCTGGTCATCGATCCGGACCGGGAATCGGTGACGGCGATCATCGAGGTGGACGGGGATCCGGTCGCGGTTGTCGTGGACGCCTTGCGCCACACCCTCTACGTCGCCAATCGGTTCTTCCGGACCGTCACGGTCGTGGATACCGCCACCCGCGCCACTGTCGCGACGATTCCGGTGGACGGATCTCCCAGTGGCTTGGCGGTCGATCCGGACACCCATCATCTGTGGGTCGCCAGCGAGGCGGGAGTCTCCGTCGTCGACGCAGGCACGCACACCGTGAGCACGACCGTCCAGGTAGGCGGAGATCCGGAACACATCGCCATCGACCCGCAGACGCGGACGGCCTTCGTGACTCACCCGGCCGAGAACTGGGTCTCGCTCATCGATACCACGAGTCGTACGCGGGTGGCCGCCGTATCGCTGGGTGTGCGGGGAAGAGCCTTCGCGGCGGTGGTCGACCCGGTCGCGCACACCGTCTATCTCACAGGCGGAGCTTTCGACGTGGTGACGATGATCGACACGAGCACCCGCGAGGTCACGGCTGCGCGGTACTCGGGAATCACCCGGACCACTCCATACGGCTCGGAAACCCTCGGAGCAGCCGTGGATCCGGTGAGCCACCTGCTCTATGTGACCAACGAGAATTCCGGCCGGATCGAGGTGATCGCCCACCTGTGAAACCTGGTCGTGGCCACGCGCGCCGGAATCACGGCCGGTCGAGGTGGGCGTGGTCGGCGGCTTCGGTGCCTGCGTCCCAGCCGTCGGTGCTGCGGATGGTGATGCCTCGGGTGTGGGTGGTGGGGAAGTAGGTGGTGAGGGCCTGGGTGAGGCGGGTGTGGTGGGCGGCGAGGATCGGGAGGAGGGTGGTGGGGTCGGGGGAGTGGGCGATGGTGGATTCGGTGGTGGCGGTGAGGCGGTCGCCGATGCGGGTGGCGTAGGCGGTGAGGAAGGCTTTTCGGTAGGCGCGGGTGCGGGAATCGCCGGTGCCGGGGGCGGTGTCGATCATGGTGCGGGTGGCCTGGACCAGCAGGGAGGTGGCGAGGAGTTCTACCGCGTCGAGGTCGGGGTCGTCGCCGATGATGGTGACGAAACCCCAGTCGGCGGCGAAGACGGCGCGGGCGCGGTTGGCGCGGGTGACCTGGTCGACGAGCAGGGCTTTGGCGTCGGTGTAGGGGGTGTCGAGCCAGAGGCGGCGGGCGGTGGGGAGCGCCGGGTCGGTGGTGTGGTGGGCGAGGATCGCGCGGTCGATGGCGTACTTGGTCATCAACTCCTGGGCCTTGGCGGAGAGGGCCTCGGCCTCCTCGGCGAAGGAGGTCGACTCGGCCTTCGCGAGCAGACCGCGGACGCGGCCCAGGGTCTTGGCGTCCACGTGCTCGTGGACGACCGGGCGCGCTGGAGTGCCGGGCAGCGGACAGATCGCCTCCAGCTGGGGGAGCTCGAGCAGTAGGGCCAACGCCGTGATGATCGAATCCAGTGCCTCGCTGCCGGACAGCAGTGCGCGGTCGGCCCACTGGCCGGGGTGCGGGCGGTCGGTGTCCCACCAGACGGTGGCGTCCAGGGTGTCGAGCTGGGTCTGCCAGATCTCGTCGACGGTGTCCGCGGCGAAGGGCGCGCGGTGCTCGGCCATGAGATCGGTCAGATAGCCGATGGCGAACTCGTCGACGCGGCGGCGGGCGGCCTGGTGGACGTCCATGGGCAGCCAGCCGGAGTCGAAGGCGTGCGCGATCAGCCGACGGCCCGCCCGCGCCGTGCCCTCGGCCACCTCGGCGGGGAGCGGGCCCGGTCCCGCGAGCTCGTCGACGAAACGGTGCACACCGGCCTTGTCGCCCCGGGCGGTCGCCAGCGCGGCGGTCACGACGGCCTCGGCGATCCGGGCGGGGTCACCGGCGACGGCGGCCGCGTCCAAGGTCGGCCCCGGCACCGGTTTGCGGCCGGTACGGCGGCGGCGGCGGTTCTGCTTGCCCACGGTCCGGGCCCTCCTCGGCGTCCAGTCTCGGCGACCATTGTCCCCGGTGGGGTCACCGCGGCGGGTCGGGCGGTCCCTCGGCGGTGACATCGGCCCAGGCGACTGTCGCGCGCGTGGGAATCACTCGGCGCGCTGATCATGACGCGGCAGCATGGTGGCACTCATGGCCGGACCGACGGCGCGGGCTGCATGTCACCGCGCGCGGATCGCGTTCGCGCGGAGGGGGAGCGGTGGCGAAAGGGGGTGTCGGGCGGTGGGATCGATACCTAGAGTGGGTTCATGAGTTATCGGGGGATGCTGGCCGCGGAACGCGCGGAGATGATCGAACTGCTGCGCGGGTTGAGCGAGGATCAGTGGGATACGCCGTCGCTGTGCGCGGGGTGGCGGGTCAAGGACGTCGTCGGGCATCTGCTCACCGATACCCTCGGCCCGCTCGCCTACCTGCGGACCTCGATCGCGCACCGCGGAAATGTCGACCGCATCAACAACGCGCTCGCCGAATCCTTCGCCGCACTGCCCACCGACGAACTGGTGGACCGGTTCGCGCACCGATCCGGGCGGCTGTCGAAATTCGCGCCGCGTCTCATGCTGGCCGACCTCACGGTTCATCAGCAGGACATCCGACGTCCCCTAGGCGTGGCCCGGACCATCCCGGCCGACCGGCTCACCGCGGTCCTGTCCCACCCCGACCCCTTCGCTTTTCCGGGCAAACGGACCAAGGGTCTGCGCTTCGTCGCCACCGATGTCGACTGGTCCTCCGGTGACGGCCCGGAGGTCCGGGGGCCCGGTGAGGCGCTCGCCCTGGCCATGGTCGGGCGCGCGGTAGTGCTCGACGAGCTCACCGGCGACGGAGTCCCCGAACTCCGCCGCCGCGGCTGAACTACTTCACCAGCGGCGAGTCCAGCTCGTTCACCAGCCACCGGCCCCAGACGTTGGTCAGCTTCACGGTGATCGCCATGTCGAGGCGTTCGGGTTCGGGGGTGGTGCGATTGGTGCGCAGTGGGCGCCGGTGTCGTCCACGGCCCGCGTGACACGGACCTCACCGGTGCCGACCGGTGGCGGCAACCGGGGTGCAGACCCACTAGTCTGATCGCGTGAGTCTTGTGCTGTTGCCCGCCGTCGATGTCGCCAATGGGGAGGCCGTGCGCCTCGTGCAGGGAGAGGCCGGTAGCGAAACCAGCTACGGCTCCCCCCGGGACGCGGCGCTGGCATGGCAGCAGGCGGGCGCCGAGTGGGTGCATCTCGTGGACCTGGACGCCGCCTTCGGCAAGGGCAGCAATCGCGATCTCATCGCCCAGGTGGTCGGTGAACTCGATGTGAAGGTCGAGCTGTCGGGCGGCATCCGTGACGACGACTCGCTGCGCGCGGCGCTGGCCACCGGCTGCGCGCGGGTCAATATCGGCACCGCGGCGATCGAGAACCCGCAGTGGTGCGCCAAGGTGCTCGGCGAGTACGGCGACCGGATCGCGGTCGGGCTCGACGTCAAGCAGATCGACGGCGAATGGCGGCTGCGCGGCCGCGGCTGGGTCACCGACGGCGGCGACCTGTGGGAGGTGCTCGAGCGCCTCGAACGCGACGGATGCTCGCGCTACGTCGTCACCGACGTCTCCAAGGACGGCACGCTGACCGGCCCCAATCTGGAACTGCTGAGCGAGGTCGCCAACGCCGCCGAGGCGCCGGTGGTGGCCTCCGGTGGCATCTCGGTGCTCGACGACCTGGTCGCCATCGCCGGGCTCACCGAGGACGGCGTGGAGGGCGCGATCATCGGCAAGGCGCTGTACGCGGGCCGGTTCACCCTGCCCGAGGCCCTGGCCGCGGTGCGCTGACCGCCCCGATGACGACCGCCCCGAGCACCGCCGAACTGACCGATCTGCTGGCCGTGGCAGGCCAGGTGCTGGACGCGACCGTCCCGCGCTTCGTCGAGGGCGTCGGTGCGCCGAGCGCGGTCACCAAGGGCCGCAACGACTTCGCCACCGAACTCGACCTCGAACTGGAACGCACCATCTCCGCCGAGCTGAGGCAGCGCACCGGTATCGCGGTGCACGGCGAGGAATTCGGCGGCCCCGCGCTCACCGCGGGCACGGCCTGGGTGCTCGACCCGATCGACGGCACCTTCAACTACTCCTCCGGCCACCCGATGTCGGGCACGCTGCTCGCGCTGGTGCACGAGGGCGAACCGGTCATCGGTCTGACCTGGCTGCCCGTGCTCGGACGCCGCTACGCCGCGGTGGCGGGCGGACCGCTGCTGCTCGACGGTGCGGTGCTGCCGCCGCTGGAGCCGGGCAAACTCGCCGACGCGATGATCGGGTTCGGCGCCTTCAACCTCGACTCGGCGGGCCGCATCCCCGGCCAGTTCCGTTTCGATCTGCTCGGCGCGCTGAGCAGGCTGTCCTCCCGGGTGCGCATGCACGGTTCCACCGGGATCGACCTGGCGTTCACCGCCGCGGGCGTGCTCGGCGGCGCGGTCGTGTTCGGGCATCATCCCTGGGACAACGCGGCGGGCGTGGCGCTGGTGCGCGCTGCGGGCGGTGTGGTCACCGACCTGGCCGGGCGGCCCTGGACCATCACCTCCGGCTCGGTGCTGGCCGCCGCGCCCGGCGTGCACGAGGAACTGCTGGAAATGATTTGTACGGTCAGCGAAGAAGAACGAGGCTGAGATCATGACATCGCGTACCGACAGCGCCACCGCGAGCACCCTGGCCGTGCGGGTCATCCCGTGCCTGGACGTGGACGCGGGCCGGGTGGTCAAGGGCGTCAACTTCCAGAACCTGCGCGACGCGGGCGACCCGGTGGAACTGGCCGCGACCTACGACGCCCAGGGCGCCGACGAGCTGACCTTCCTCGATGTCACCGCCTCCACCGGCGATCGCGGCACCATGCTCGACGTGGTGACCCGCACCGCCGAGCAGATCTTCATCCCGCTGACGGTGGGTGGCGGCGTGCGCACGGTCGAGGATGTCGACCGGCTGCTGCGCGCGGGCGCGGACAAGGTGTCGGTGAACACCGCCGCCATCGCCCGCCCCGAGGTGCTCTCGGAGATGTCGCAGCGGTTCGGTTCGCAGTGCATCGTGCTCTCGGTCGACGCGCGCACCGTGCCCGACGGGCAGCCCGACACCCCGTCGGGCTGGGAGGTCACCACCCACGGCGGCAAGCGCGGCACCGGCATCGACGCGGTCGAGTGGGCGATTCGCGGCGCCGAGCTGGGTGTCGGCGAGATCCTGCTGAACTCGATGGACGCCGACGGCACCAAGGCGGGCTTCGACCTGCCGATGATCGCGGCGGTGCGCGCGGCGGTGAAGGTGCCGGTGATCGCCTCCGGCGGCGCGGGCAAGGTCGAGCACTTCCCGCCCGCGGTGCACGCCGGGGCCGACGCGGTGCTGGCCGCCAGCGTGTTCCACTTCGGCGACCTGACCATCGGCCAGGTCAAGTCCGCGATGTCGGCGGACGGCATCACCGTCCGCTGACCTCGCGCTCAGGCTCCGGTGCCGCGCAATCGGGCCAGCGCGGCCGCGGGCACCACATCGTTGGGCAGGACGAAGCCCTGGGTGCCCACCGGCTGCAGGAACACCGTGTCGCCCACGACGATCACCTTCTTGATGTCGGCGTAGCGGTTGGTGACCTGACCGCTGGTCTGCTCGAGCTGCATCGCGTCGCGGGTGTAGCGGGCGGTGATCCGGTGGCCGGGACCGGCGACCGCGGTGAACTTGGGGTTCACCCGGGCCAGCTGCCAGGCGGTGACCAGGCCGATCACCACGAGTTCGAAACCGAGCACGATGAAGAAGGCGCCGAACATCTCGCCGATGTCCGCGTGGCCGCCGTCGGACAGCAGCTTGACGGTGCCGCGGACCAGCAGGAACGCTGGAAGCGCGAGCAGGAACGCCCATTTCGCGGGCAGCCGGAAGGTGACCAGGGCGGCGCCGCGGCTCACCCGGCGGGCGGTGCGGTCGTCACACACATAGGTGACCTCGATCGTGTCCCCGTGCTGCTGGACACCCCCACTGGGCTGCCCCGCGGGCGGGAACTGCTGTGGCGGATAGCCGGGCTGCGGATGACCGGGCTGCTGCGGATAGCCACCCTGCTGCGGATAACCGGGCTGGTACGGATAACGCTGGTACGGCTGATGCGGATGCATGAAATCCCCCTCCGAGCACAACAATTCGACGGAATCGTAGATAACCCTGTTCGACATTGTCGAATCCGGACGGCACCGACCACGCCCATTGTGTGTTGTCTACTGCGAGGATTCCGGCCACCAACCTCGCCGAACCCAAGCCCGCGCGCTCCTGGCCATCGCGTCGAGGCCCGCCGAGGCAGCGAAGCTCACCAAGCCCGCATCGCGGCTGCCCTGCGCCGGGCCGGGCGCAAACGCGGCGCAGGCCCGGCTCAGGAGGCGAGGCCACCCCCGGGTCGCCCCGCTGCGATAGCAAGGATTCGTGCCTAGCTGCCCTGCTACGACCGCCGAGCGTGTCAGACCCTTGGGATACTCTCTGAACATGCAGTTGCGGTACAGATTCCGCGTCTACCCGACCCCCGGCCAACAGATCGCGTTGGTCCGGGCGTTCGGGTGCGCGCGGGTGGTGTACAACGACGCGATCCACACCCGCGAGCAGGCCCGGCGGGATGGTTTGCCGTACCCGAAGGACGCGGAACTGTCGAAATCCCTGACTGCGATGAAGAAGACGCCGGAGCGGGCTTGGTTGGCTGAAGTGTCGTCGGTGGTGTTGCAGCAGGCACTTGCGGATGCGAACACCGCGTATCGGAATTTCTTCGCCTCGATCACCGGCAAACGCAAGGGGCCGAAACTGGGCGCACCCCGATTCAGGTCGCGTCGCGACAATCGGCAGGCGATCCGGTTTACTCGCAACGCGCGTTTCGAGGTGACGCTGGGCGGGAAGCTACGGTTGCCGAAGATCGGTGACGTGTTGGTTCGCTGGTCCCGTGTACTGCCGTCGGAGCTGTCGAGCGTGACGGTCATCAAGGATGCTGCTGGAAGGTACTTCGCCTCGTTCGTGGTCGAGATGACCGACGAGCCGCTGCCCGAGACGGACACCGAGGTCGGTATCGATCTGGGCCTGACCACGTTCGCGGTCCTGTCGAACGGTGAGACCATCACCTCACCCACGTTCCTGCGCCGCGCCGAACGTAAACTCCGCAAGGCGCAACAAGCCCTGTCCCGCAAAGACAAGGACAGCAAGAACCGGGCCAAGGCACGCACCCGTGTCGCCAAGACCCACGCGAAAGTGGCCGACGCCAGGCGCGACTTCGCGCACAAACAGTCCACGACGATCATCCGCGATAACCAAGCGGTGTACGTCGAGGGTCTGTGCGTCAAAGGTTTGGCGCGGAGTCGCATGGCGAAATCGGTCCATGATGCCGGTTGGGGCATGTTCATCCGCACGTTGGAGGAGAAAGCCTCCCGATATGGGCGGGTGGTGGTGAAGGTTGACAGGTTCTTTCCGTCCTCACAAATCTGCTCGGACTGCGGGCGAGTGGACGGGCCGAAACCGTTGTCGGTCCGTACTTGGGCGTGTCCGTGTGGGGTGGTCCACGATCGCGATCTGAACGCCGCGAAGAACATCCTCGCCGCCGGACGGGCGGAGAGGCTAAACGCCTGCGGAGAGACGGTAAGTCTGCCCGCGTAGCGGGGAGCGTGGCTCGACGAAACAGGAACCCACCAAGAGCGCTGCCAGCGCTGGTAGGAATCCTTGGCCTCAGGCCGGGGAGGACGTCAAACCGATCTGATCAGTGCTCGAACTGCTGGTGGCGATCGAGTTGCTGTTATAAACGAGGCATGAGTCTGGATCCCGCCATCGCCACCCGTCTCAAGCGCAACGAGGCGGGCCTGGTCGCCGCGGTCGCCCAGGAGAAGGCGACCGGTGACGTGCTGATGATGGCCTGGATGGACGACGAGGCGCTGGCCCGCACCCTGGCCACCCGCAAGGCCACCTACTACTCGCGCTCCCGGCAGCAGTACTGGGTCAAGGGCGAGACCTCCGGCCACACCCAGTACGTGCACGAGGTGCGCCTGGACTGCGACGGCGACACCGTGCTGCTCATCGTCGACCAGGAGGGCGCGGCCTGCCACACCGGCACGCACACCTGCTTCGACACCGACGTGCTGCTCGGCGCGAACTAGCCCTAGCCGTCCTCGGGAATCCGGTTCAGCCGGTCGGAGAGCACCTCGCCGAGCGCGGCGAGCTGCGCGGTCTGGTCCCGGTCGAGACCGTCGAGGACGAGTTTGCGCACCGCATCGACATAGCCCGGCGCCGCGGCGACGACCTTCTCGAAACCGGCGTCGGTGAGTACCGCGTGGACGCCGCGTCTGCCCGCGGTGGAGTCGCGCCGGGCCCAGCCGAGGCGCTCCAGTTTCGACACCACGTGCGAGAGCCGCGATAGCGACGCATTTGCCTTGTGGGCGAGGTCACTGAGCTGCATGCGGTGCCCGGCCTCCTCCGACAGCAGGCTCAGCACGCGGAACTCGAAATGGGTGAGCCCGGACTCCCGCTGCAGGCGGGTGTCCAGTGCCCCGGGGATCCGGGTCATGAGGGCGACGATCGCCTGCCATGCGCGTTGTTCGACCGGGTCGAGCCACTGGGTCATCGCCGGGACTGCCTCGCGGCCGGATGACAGGGGGGAGGGAGTGGGTCGCGCACCGAACCGAGTTTGCCACGACGTCGCTACGACGTCCGCGAGTTGGCGGTCCTCGTGAGGTCACTCACAGCAAGGCGAGTCCGGTCTCAGACGGGCGGAGCGGCAGGCGGTTCGGCGACCGGCGTGGTCTTGGCGGCCTTGCGGCGGTCGAGTCCGCGCTTGCCCATCAGCGCCAGCAGCAGCGCGAACAGCGCCGCGGCGATGATCGCGCCGACCAGGCAGGCACCGCGGAAGGCCGGTGCGTCGACATCGAGAATGCGCTCGCCGGCGTGCGCGGCATTGTTGCCGCCCAGCACGATGGTCAGCGTCATCAGATTCGGCAGCGCGGTGAGCAGCGCGACGATCACCGCCGCACCGGCGATGAACCTGCCGCCCTTGCGTTTCCACATCCGCACCGCGAGCAGGATCAGCAGCAGCGGGACCAGCGTGAACACCAGCCCGTAGACCAGGCCCCACCAGATGCCGGAGCTGAAACTGCCGTGCACCAGGCTCGCCAGCCGCTGCGCCCACCAGCGCGGCACGAACGACGAGAGGATGAAATAGGCGATCACCAGCACCACGGCCGTGGCGAGAGTGATGATCGCCCGATTGCGCCACACGGTGGCCGTGGGCTTCTGACCGCTCGACTGCACCTCGCCGGATGTCATCTCCCCAGCGTAGGTGCGGTCGCGGTACCGGGCCGCGATCCGCGGCCCGGCGTTTCACGATCGGGTCAGCTCTTGCTGTCCGCTCGCTCGCGCAGGAAGGCCAGCGCCTCGTCGGCGTGCACGGCGGCGCGCAGTTCGCCGGTGACGACCTTCAGGACGGTGCGATCGGTGTCGATGACGAAGGTGTGCCGTTTGACCGGGGCCAGCTTGCCCAGCAGACCACGCTTGACGCCGAAGGCCGCGGCCACCGCGCCGTCGGAATCGGAGAGCACGGGGTAGTCCAGGCGCTGCTTGGTGGCGAAACCGGCCTGCACGTCGACACTGTCGGTGCTGATGCCGACGCAGGTGGCGCCGAGGGCGGCGAACTCCGCGCTCAGATCGCGGAAGTGGCAGGCCTCGGCCGTGCACACCGGGGTGTTGGCGGCGGGGTAGAAGAACAGCACCAGCGGGCCGTCGGCGAGCAGGCCGTCGAGCGAGCGGGCGGTGCCGGTCTGGTCGGGGAGTTCGAACGGGGGCGCGGTCTGGCCTGGCTGCATCCGTCGACCCTAGCCAGCGCGGGGCCGGGAACGGAAGATCCCCGTCCGCGCGGGCGAACGGGGATCGATCCCGGCCGGCGCCGCCCCCGACGGACCGCACCCGCCGTGGCGGCCTAGCGCTCGAGCAGCGCGGCGATCTCCGGGCTCTTGACCTGCATCACGTCGAGGATGCCGTGCGCGCGCAGCAGCGGCTCGAGGCCGCGGATGAGTTCACTGTGCCCGGCGTACTCGTCCGGGAACTTGGCCTTGTCCAGATCCTGCATGGCCTTGGCGTAGGTGACGAACGAGTTCAGCGCGCTCGTGGTGGCGGCCTTCTGGCCCGGACCGTAGTGCTGCTGCGACGGGGCGGCCAGCCGGCCGTCCTGTGCGCCCTGGTGCGAGGGGTACAACTTTGCTCCTCTCGGAAAAAGGGGTTACCGCATGCGACATGGAACGCGCGCGAGTGTAGTGATGCCGGTCACCGCCGGTTCCGGCGCGGGGTCGGGTCAGCGCGCGGCGGTCCCGGCACGCCTGGGATGATGGGCCGCATGCAGGGCGCGCCGACATCGACCACCACGACCCGCGACCAGTTCCGGCTGCTCGCCGCCGAGCACCGGGTGGTCCCGGTGACCCGAAAGGTGCTGGCGGACTCCGAGACTCCGCTCTCGGCCTACCGCAAGCTCGCCGGCGACCGGCCGGGCACCTTCCTGTTCGAGTCCGCCGAGAACGGCCGGTCGTGGTCGCGCTGGTCGTTCATCGGCGCGGGCAGCCCCTCGGCGCTGACCGTCGTCGACGGTGAGGCCGCCTGGCTGGGCACCGTCCCGGCCGACGCCCCCTCCGGCGGTGACCCGCTGCTCGTGCTGCACCGCACGCTCGAACTGCTGCGCACCGAGCGTCTGCCCGGCCTGCCCCCGCTGACCGGCGGCATGGTCGGCTACCTCGGCTACGACGCGGTGCGCCGGATCGAACGGCTGCCCGAACTGGCCACCGACGATCTGCGCCTGCCCGAGCTGGTGCTCATGCTGGCCACCGACCTGGCCGCCTTCGACCACCACGAGGGCGCGATCACCCTCATCGCCAACGCGGTGAACTGGAACGGCACCGACGAGAACGCCGACGCCGCCTACGACGACGCGGTGGCCCGCCTCGACCGGATGACCGCCGCGCTGGCCACCCCCGCGCCCTCCACGGTCTCGGTGTTCGACCAGCCCGACCCGCAGTTCCTGCGCAGGCGCACCACCGAGGAGTTCGGCACCGGCGTGCGCCGCCTGATCAAGGAGATCGAGGCGGGCGAGGCGTTCCAGGTGGTGCTCTCGCAGCGCTTCGAGATGGACTACACCGGCGACCCGCTGGCGGTCTACCGGATGCTGCGCGCGTCCAACCCGAGCCCGTACATGTATCTGATGCACATCCCCGACGGCGCGGGCGGCACCGCGTTCTCCATCGTCGGGTCGAGCCCGGAATCGCTGGTCACCGTGAAGGACGGGGTGGCCACCACGCATCCGATCGCGGGTACCCGCTGGCGCGGCGAGAGCGCCGAGGACGACATCCTGCTGGAGAAGGACCTGCTCGCCGACGAGAAGGAGAACGCCGAGCACCTGATGCTCGTCGACCTCGGCCGCAACGACCTGGGCCGGGTCTGCCGTCCTGGCACGGTGCGCGTCACCCAGTACCGCCACGTCGAGCGCTACAGCCACGTCATGCACCTGGTCTCCACGGTGTCCGGGCAGCTGGCCGAGGGCAAGGTCGCGCTGGACGCGGTGCGCGCCTGCTTCCCGGCGGGCACGCTCTCCGGCGCGCCCAAGGTCCGCGCGATGGAACTGATCGAGGAGCTCGAGCCCACCCGGCGCGGGATCTACGGCGGTGTGGTCGGCTATCTCGACTTCGCCGGTGACGCCGACACCGCCATCGCCATCCGCACCGCGCTGCTCAAGGACGGCACCGCCTACGTGCAGGCGGGCGCGGGCGTGGTGGCCGACTCCGATCCGGTCGCCGAGGACACCGAGGCCCGCAACAAGGCCATGGCCGTGCTGCGCGCGATCGCCGCCGCCCAGACCCTGCGCACCTACGAGGGCGGACCGGCATGACCGCAGCCGCCCCCGCTCCCGCGCAGGCCAAGCCGGTCGTCCCGGTCGCGCTGCTGGCGCTGGCCGCGGCCGGGCTGTGGGCGTCCTCGCGGATGACCTGGGTGACGGTGCGCTCCGCCGACGGGCTCACCGAACCGCGCACCGACGACCTCGACGGCGCCACCTGGTTCGGCGCGCTCACCCCGCTGGCGCTGGTGCTGGTCGCCTCGATCGCGGCGGTGTTCGCGGTCAAGGGCGGGCTGCGCCAGCTGCTGGGTGTGGTGATCGCGGTGGTCGCCGCCGTCGCCGCGGTGCCCGGCTTCGCGCTGACCGTGGGGGCGGGCCGCACCGCCGAGCGGGCGGGCACGCTGGCCGAACTGCCGGTGCGCGCGGTCGTCGAGAGCGCCCAGACGCATCTCGCGCCCGCGATCCTGTCGATCGTGGCCGCGCTGTGCGCGCTCACCGCCGGGGTCCTGCTGACCCGCCGCGCCGCTGCGAGCACCGAGCTGTCGGGCAAGTACGACAACCCGGTCTTCCGCCGCGCCGACGCCAGCGCCCAGGTGAGCAAGCAGCGCGAGGACGACGGTGCCGCGGCGCCGCTGTCGGATCGGGTGCTCTGGGACGCGCTGGACGCGGGCACCGACCCCACCGAGGACCCGGACGACGACACCGCGCCCGGCGACCGGAAACCGTGACCCCCGCCGCACTTGACATCCGCGGCAACCACTATTCTTGACCAGCATCGGTGAGACAGCGCCTGAGGGGACTCTCGGGTGAGAAGTTCGTCTCCCCAGAAAGGATTCGAGCCAGATGACGGTACTCGACTCGATTCTCGACGGGGTTCGGGCGGATGTTGCCGCTCGTGAAGCCCTCCTCGATTTTCAGGCGATCAAAGCCGCAGCGGCCGCCGCCAAGGCGCCGCTGGACGCCCGCGCCGCCCTGCACGAGGACGGGATCGGTGTCATCGCCGAGGTGAAGCGTGCCAGCCCCTCCAAGGGCGCGCTGGCCGACATCCCGGACCCGGCCGTGCTGGCCAAGGCCTACGAGGACGGCGGCGCGCGCATCATCAGCGTGCTCACCGAGAGCAGGCGCTTCGGCGGGTCGCTCGACGACCTCGACGCCGTGCGCGCCGCGGTGAACATCCCGGTCCTGCGCAAGGACTTCGTCGTCGGCCCGTACCAGATCCACGAGGCCCGCGCGCACGGCGCCGACGTGATCCTGCTGATCGTGGCCGCGCTCGAACAGGACGTGCTCTCCGCGCTGATCGACCGCACCGAATCCCTCGGCATGACCGCCCTGGTGGAGGTGCACACCGAGGAGGAGGCCGACCGCGCGCTCGAGGCCGGTGCCTCGGTGATCGGTGTCAACGCCCGCAACCTCAAGACCCTCGACGTCGACCGTGACGTCTTCGCGCGGATCGCGCCCGGCCTGCCCTCGGAGGTCATCCGGGTGGCCGAGTCCGGCATCCGCGGCACCGCCGACCTGCTGGCCTACGCCGGGGCCGGTGCCGACGCGGTCCTGGTCGGCGAAGGACTGGTGACCAGCGGTAACCCGCGCGCCGCCGTCTCCGAGCTGGTGACCGCGGGCACCCATCCGTCCTGCCCGAAGCCGGCCCGGCGGAGCATCCGGTGACCGCGCTGCCCCAGGCCAGCGCGGGCGTCGCCCAGCCCAGCGACTACGAGCCCGACGCGGGCGGTCACTTCGGCGTCTACGGCGGCAGGCACGTGCCCGAGGCGCTGATGGCGGTGATCGAGGAGGTCACCGCCGAATACGACAAGGTGCGTACCGACCACACCTTCCTCGACGAGCTCGACCGGCTCCAGCGCGACTACACCGGCCGTCCGTCGCCGGTGTTCGAATGCACCCGCCTCGCCGAGCACGCGGGCGGCGCGCGGATCTTCCTCAAGCGCGAGGACCTCAACCACACCGGCTCGCACAAGATCAACAATGTGCTCGGCCAGGCCCTGCTGGCCAAGCGGATGGGCAAGACGCGCGTCATCGCCGAGACCGGCGCGGGCCAGCACGGCGTCGCCACCGCGACCGCCTGCGCGCTGCTCGGCCTGGACTGCGTGATCTACATGGGCGCGGTCGACACCGCCCGCCAGGCCCTCAACGTCGCCCGCATGCGCCTGCTCGGCGCGCGCGTGGTCTCGGTGACCACCGGCTCGCAGACGCTCAAGGACGCCATCAACGAGGCCCTGCGCGACTGGGTGTCCAACGCCGACGACACCTACTACTGCTTCGGCACCGCCGCGGGCCCGCACCCGTTCCCGCTGCTGGTGCGTGATTTCCAGCGCGTGGTCGGGCTCGAGGCCCGCGAGCAGATCCTCGAGCGCGTCGACCGGCTGCCCGACGCGGTCGTGGCCTGCGTCGGCGGCGGCTCCAACGCCATCGGCATCTTCCACGCCTTCATCCCCGACGCCGGGGTCCGGCTGATCGGCTACGAGGCCGCCGGTGACGGTGTCGAGACCGGACGCCACGCGGCCACCTTCACCGGCGGCACCCCGGGTGCTTTCCAGGGCGCCTACTCGTACTTGTTGCAGGACGAGGACGGCCAGACCATCGAGTCGCATTCGATCTCGGCCGGTCTGGACTACCCGGGTGTCGGCCCCGAGCACGCCTACCTCAAGGACATCGGCCGCGCCGAGTACGAGCCGATCACCGACACCGAGGCGATGGACGCGCTGCTGCTGCTCTCGCGCACCGAGGGCATCATCCCGGCCATCGAGTCCGCGCACGCCGTCGCGGGTGCGCTGAAGCTGGGCGAGCAGCTCGGCCCCGGCGCCATCATCCTGTGCAACCTGTCCGGTCGCGGCGACAAGGACATGGACACCGCGGGCCGCTGGTTCGGTCTGTTCGACGACGACGCCGCCGAGGAGAACCAGCAGTGAGTCAGCAGTCCCGTCTGGCCAACACCTTCGCCGCCGCGCGCGCGGAGGGCCGGGCCGCCCTGATCGGCTACCTGCCCGCGGGCTATCCCGATCTGGCCGGGTCCATCGAGGTGTGCCGGGCGATGGTCGAATCCGGTTGCGACATCGTCGAAGTCGGCGTCGCCTACTCCGATCCGGTGATGGACGGCCCGACCATCCAGGTCGCCGCCGAGCAGGCCCTGCGCGGTGGGGTGCGGGTGCGCGACGTGTTCTCCGTGGTCGAGGCCATCACCTCCGCCGGTGGCCAGGCCGTGGTGATGAGCTACTGGAACCCGGTGCTGCGCTACGGCGTCGACACCTTCGCCCGCGACCTGGCCTCGGCGGGCGGGGCGGGCATCATCACCCCGAACCTGATCCCCGACGAGGCCGACGACTGGTTCGTCGCCTCGTCCACGCACAACCTGGACCGGATCTTCCTGGTCGCGCCGTCCTCCACCGAGGAGCGCCTGGTCAAGACCCTCGAGGCCTCGCGTGGCTTCATCTACGCGGCCTCGACCATGGGTGTCACCGGTGCCCGCGACGCGGTCTCCTCGGCCGCGCCCGCGCTGTGCGCCCGCATCCGCGCGCACTCCGACATCCCGATCGGCGTGGGTCTGGGCGTGCGCTCGGGGGCCCAGGCCGCCGAGATCGCCGCCTACGCCGACGGCGTGATCGTCGGATCGGCGCTGGTCTCGGCCGCGGGGGAGAGCCTGGACGCGGTGCGCGCGCTGACCTCCGAACTCGCCGAGGGTGTGCGCGCGGCGACCGTGCGTTCCTGATCGTCGTTGCCCGGGCCCGGCCGCCGAGGTGCTGCCGGGCCCGAGGTCTGTCCCGGGCTGCACTAACGTGGGTCGCGTGAATCCAGTCCTGGCCTACATACCGAGTCCGCCCCAGGGCGTCTGGCAGCTCGGACCCTTTCCGCTGCGCGCGTACGCGCTGTGCATCATCCTCGGCATCGTCGTCGCCATCTGGTGGGGTGAGCGGCGGTGGCGCGAGCGTGGTGGTCAACCGGGCGCGGTGCTCGACGTCGCCATGTTCGCGGTGCCGTTCGGCCTGATCGGCGGCCGGATCTACCATGTCGCGACCGACTGGCAGAAGTACTTCGGCGAGGGCAAGAACCCGGTCGAGGCGCTCTACATCTGGCAGGGCGGGCTCGGCATCTGGGGCGCGGTGTTCTTCGGCGGCGTCGGCGCCTGGATCGGCTGCCGGGTGTACAAGATCCCGCTGCCCGCGCTCGGTGACGCCATCGCGCCCGCGGTGCTGCTGGCCCAGGCCATCGGCCGGCTCGGCAACTACTTCAACCAGGAGCTCTACGGCCGCACCACCGAGGTGCCGTGGGGCCTCGAGATCTACAACCGCTTCGACCCCGAGACCGGCGCGCGCGACATGATGAACGGCGTGTCCACCGGCCAGGTCCAGGAGGTCGTGCACCCCACCTTCCTCTACGAGATGGTGTGGAACATCCTGGTCGTGGTGTTGCTGGTGCAGCTGGACAAGCGCTTCAAGATCGGGCACGGCAGGCTGTTCGCGCTCTACGTCGCCGGGTACAGCTTCGGCCGGTTCTTCGTCGAGCTGATGCGCAACGACGAGGCCACCCACGTCCTCGGCATCCGGATCAACTCCTTCACCTCCGCGCTGGTCTTCCTCGGCGCGATGGCCTACTTCGCGCTGGCGACCAAGGGCCGCGAGACCCCCGAACAGCTGCAGCCGGGCGCCGAGCCGCGGCCGTGGCCGTGGCAGATCGCGGCCCTGCGCGCCGCCGGTGCGTCCGGCGGCGACACCGCGACCACCCCGGTGGACGTCACGAAGAAGACCGAAGCACCCGGCACACCGGACGACGAAGAGACCGAG
The DNA here is from genome assembly GCF_053602435.1 of Nocardia sp. NPDC004415. Classification (NCBI taxonomy): domain Bacteria; kingdom Bacillati; phylum Actinomycetota; class Actinomycetes; order Mycobacteriales; family Nocardiaceae; genus Nocardia; species Nocardia sp. NPDC004415. Next base: position 52,078 of record NZ_JBSGDP010000015.1, on the reverse strand, counting down.
ACCGCCGATACCGACGCCGAAGCGACCGAAGCGACCGCGAAGAAGTCCTGATCAGCGGCCGGTTCGCCAAAACGGCGGTGGTGCGGCAACATTCCGGGCACCCGCCGCGATATGTCGCTGGAGTGTCGCGAGCCGAGGGACGGGGCCGAGACGGGTACCCGCACGAATGATGGAGGCATGAGTGACCGACCCCTACAACCCCAATCCGCAGTACGGGCCCGACCTGGGTAAGCAGCCCGGTCAGCCGCAGTACGGCCAGCCCTCGGACCCGTACGCGCAGCAGCCGGGCTACGGCCAGCCCTCGGACCCCTACGCGCAGCAGCCCGGCTACGGCCAGCCGCAGTACGGGCAGCCGCAGCCGCAGTACGGGCAGCCCGCCGACCCGTACGCCCAGCCGCAGCCCGGGTACGCGCCCGCCTACGGCATGCCGCCCGGCTACAACCCCGCCGACCCGGAGGCGCCCTTCGGCCGGGACATGTACGGCGTCCCGTACTCCGACAAGCAGAAGCTGATCGCCGGTCTGCTGCAGATCTTCGTCGGTGGTCTCGGTATCGGCCGGTTCTACCTCGGCTACACCGGCCTGGGTATCGCCCAGATCGCGGTCACCATCTGCACCTGCGGTCTCGGCGCGATCTGGACGCTGATCGACGGCATCATGATGCTCACCGGCAAGGTGCCCGACGTGCAGGGCCGCCCGCTGCGCGACTGATCCCGCACCACAGCGACGGGTGCTCCGCTCACGCGGGGTACCCGTTTCGCGTTTCTCCCCGGCGAATTCCGCGCGCAAACTTCTCGCCGCCGCCGTGCTCGCCGTCGTCGCCGCGACCGGCCTGTCGGCCTGCTCCTCGGCCGCCGACCCGAACGTGCTCACCGTCGGCACCGAGGGCACCTACGCGCCGTTCAGCTACCAGGACAACGGCCAGCTCACCGGCTACGACGTGGAGGTCGCCCGCGCGGTCGGCGAGAAGCTCGGCAAGCGTGTGGAATTCGTGCAGACCCCGTGGGACTCGATCTTCGCCGGACTCGAGTCCAAGCGTTTCGATCTGGTCGCCAACCAGGTGACCGTCAGCCCGGAGCGCACCGCGAAGTACGCGCTGTCGCAGCCCTATACGACCTCCGAGGGCGTGATCGTCACCAAGGCCGACACCACCGGCATCACCTCGCTGGCGGATCTGTCCGGCAAGACCACCGCGCAGTCGGCCACCAGCAACTGGAGCCAGGTCGCCAAGGACGCGGGCGCGAAGGTCGAGGCGGTCGAGGGCTTCGTGCAGGCGGTGCAGCTGCTGAAGGCGGGCCGGGTCGACGCCACCGTCAACGACACCCTCGCGGTGGGCGAGTACACCAAGAAGACCGGCGACACCGGGATCAAGATCGCGGGCAAGACCGGCGAGACCAGCAAGCAGGCGTTCGCCGCCCGCAAGGACGACACCGCGCTCATCGCCGAGATCGACAAGGCGCTCGAGCAGTTGCGCGCCGACGGCACGCTGGCCCGCCTGTCGGAGAAGTACTTCGGCACCGACGTCAGCAAGTAGCGGATGGATTCCGCGACCAGGGAGCTGATCTGGCACAACCTGTGGCCGATGCTGAAGGCCACGGTGACCATGACGCTGCCGCTCACCGCGATCAGTTTCGTGCTCGGCCTGGCCATCGCGGTGGGTGTCGCGCTGGCCAGGATGTCGCCGCGGCGGGTGCTCGAACTGCCCGCCCGGTTCTACATCTCGATCATCCGCGGCACCCCGCTGCTGGTGCAGCTGTTCATCGTGTTCTACGCGCTGCCGCAGTTCGGGATCGTCATCGAGCCGTTCCCGGCGGCGGTCATCGCCTTCAGCCTCAATGTCGGCGGGTACGCCGCGGAGGTGGTGCGCTCGGCGATCCTGAGCGTCGCGCACGGTCAGTGGGAGGCGGCCGAATCGCTGGGCATGACCCATCCGCAGACGCTGGGCTACGTGGTGTTCCCGCAGGCCGCCCGGATCGCGGTGCCGCCGCTGTCGAACACGCTGATCTCGCTGGTCAAGGACACCTCGCTGGCCTCGACCATCCTGGTCACCGAACTGCTGCGCACCGCCCAGCTCGCCGCCGCCCCCACCTTCGACTTCTTCGCCCTCTACGGCGTCGCCGCCCTCTACTACTGGGTCATCTGCCTGATCCTCGGCGTCGGCCAGACCCGCCTCGAGACGCGCCTGTCTCGCCACGTAGCTGTTCGGTGACAACTGATTTCGTGAACACATGGGTAACTCATCGGGAACGCCCGGCCCTGGTCACTTCGATTTCCGCCGGTCCGGCGCGCAAGCAGGCCACCGCCCACCGACCGGTGAAAATCCGCGGAGAGGCGGAACAGCTAGGCTCTAGTGCGTGATGCGACGGACGAAGATTGTGTGCACCCTCGGACCGGCCACGGCCTCCCAGGACCGTATTCGTGAGCTCGTCGAAAGCGGCATGGATGTAGCCCGGCTCAACTTCAGCCACGGCGACCACGCCGACCACGCCGACAACTACAAGATGGTCCGCGCGGCCTCGGACGAGACCGGCCGCGCGGTCGGCATCCTGGCCGACCTGCAGGGCCCCAAGATCCGGCTCGGGCGCTTCGCCGAGGGCCGCACCGAATGGGCCAACGGCCAGCAGGTGCGGATCACCGTCGACGACGTCGAGGGCACCCACGACCGGGTCTCGACCACCTACAAGGAACTCGCCACCGACGCCAAGGCCGGTGACCGGCTGCTCGTCGACGACGGCAAGGTCGGCCTCACCGTCGAGGCCATCGAGGGCAACGACGTGGTGTGCCGGGTCACCGAGGGCGGCCCGGTCAGCAACAACAAGGGCCTGTCGCTGCCCGGCATGAACGTGTCGGTGCCCGCGCTGTCGGGCAAGGACATCGAGGACCTCGAGTTCGCGCTGAAGCTGGGCGTGGACTTCATCGCCCTGTCGTTCGTGCGCTCGCCGTCCGACATCGAGCTGGTCCACGACGTGATGGACCGCGTCGGGCGCCGCGTGCCGGTGATCGCCAAGCTGGAGAAGCCCGAGGCCATCGACAACCTCGAGGCGATCGTGCTGGCCTTCGACGCGGTGATGGTCGCCCGCGGCGACCTCGGTGTCGAGCTGCCGCTCGAGCAGGTGCCGCTGGTGCAGAAGCGCGCGATCCAGATGGCGCGCGAGAACGCCAAGCCGGTCATCGTGGCCACCCAGATGCTCGAGTCGATGATCGAGAACTCCCGCCCGACCCGCGCCGAGGCCTCCGATGTGGCCAACGCGGTGCTCGACGGTGCCGACGCGGTGATGCTCTCGGGGGAGACCTCGGTCGGCGCCTGGCCGATCGACGCGGTGCGCACGATGAGCCGCATCGTCACCGCGGTGGAGTCCGAGACCCACCGGGTGCCCCCGCTGACCCACGTGCCGCGCACCAAGCGCGGCGTGATCTCCTACGCCGCCCGCGACATCGGCGAGCGCCTCAACGCCAAGGCGCTGGTGGCCTTCACCCAGTCCGGTGACACCGTGCGCCGCCTGGCCCGCCTGCACACCCCGCTGCCGCTGCTGGCGTTCACCCCGCTGCCGGAGGTGCGCAGCCAGCTGACGCTGACCTGGGGCACCGAGACCTTCATCGTGCCGATGGTGGACTCCACCGACGCGATGATCCACCAGGTCGACCAGGCGCTGCTGTCGATGGACCGGTACCGCAAGGGCGACCTGGTCGTCATCGTGGCCGGTTCCCCGCCGGGTACCGTCGGGTCCACCAACCTGATCCACGTTCATCGCATCGGCGAGGAGGACCACTAGTCGTGAGTAGTTCGGCAGGCGGATCGGTCGAGGTCGAGACAGGGCCCGGAGAGCAGTCGCCCGATCTGCGGGTCCTGCTCGACCTGCTCGACCTGGAATCGATCGGCGAGGACGTGTTCCTCGGCAACCATCCCGAGAAGGTGTGGAGCCGCACCTTCGGCGGTCAGCTGGTGTCGCAGGCCATCGTCGCTGCCGGACGCACCGCGGGCGAGCGGCCGCTGCACGCGATCAACGCGCACTTCGTCCGTGGCGGCGATGTGAAGAAGCCGATCGAGTACCACGTGCAGCGCCACCGCGACGGCCGCGCGCTGGCCAACCGCACGGTCACCGCCAGCCAGGACGGGCAGGAACTGTTCGTCATGCTGGCCGCGTTCCAGGACTGGGGCAAGGGCCTCGAGCACGCCCACGAGGGCCCCGAGGTGCCCGATCCGGAGACGCTGCCCCGGATCGAGGAGAGCTTCGCCGGCTTCGAGGACAAGCTGGAGATGTTCATCAACGCCCCGCACCCGATCGACATGCGCTACACCAACGATCCGGCGTGGATCCTCAAGGGCACCGGCGAGAAGCTCAACCACAACCGGGTCTGGATGCGCACCGACGGCGCGCTGCCCGACGATCCGCTGCTGCACGTGGCGGCGCTGGGCTATTCCTCCGACACCACGGTGCTCGACTCGATCATCACCACCCACGGGCTCTCGTGGGGCCTGGACCGCATCCTCGCGGCCACGGTGAACCACTCGATCTGGTTCCACCGCCCGTTCCGCTTCGACGACTGGACGCTCTATGCCACCGAATCACCGGTGGCGGCGGGCTCGCGCGGCCTGGCGACGGGCCGGTTCTATTCGCGCGGCGGCGAGCTGATCGCCACCACGGTGCAGGAAGGTGTCATCCGGCACTTCCCGGCGCGCTGAGCCCGCTCAGCGGCGGCCGTAGTTCAATTCCAGCGCGCGGTCGGTGCGCTGGTGCGCGCGCAGCCGGAAGGGTACGGCGTGGTCCGGTGCCACGTCGTCCACCGTCCCGGTCAGGCCGTGTTCGAGGTGGGCGGTGTCGGCGTCGGTGAGCTCGGCGGGTTCACCGACCAGGCTCAGGGCGATCTCGTAGGTGGCCTCGCCGGCCGACGGGCGGCCGGGATGCGTTCCGCGCCACTGTGATTCGAGCTCACTGTGTACGGGATCGGTGGCGTCGACGGGCAGCGTGAACCGCCAGGCGAAGACCTCACGGTCCTGGATGTGGTCATCGACGACCGTGCGGATGCCGGCGACGATGCGGTCGAGCACGTCCGGTGTCACATACACATGGAGCGAAACATCCGAAATGCGTTTCGGCATGTCTGAGTCCTGTCGTGTGTCGAACCAGCAGGGAGAACAGCACGTCCGCGCCGCAGTCTAATCCCTGTGCGGCCCCGGCGAACAGCCCTTCGCGTCAGTGCCTGCGCTGGGCGGCCAGAAAGGTGGACAGCGGGGGAGCGTGGTCGGGGGTGATCACCAGTCCCGGGGGCGCCTGCGCGGTGTCCTCGGCGCGGTGGTGCGGTGCCAGCGCGGCCAGCAGCGGGAACAGCGATTCGGCGATCCGGTCACCGACCTCGACGAAGGCCTGCGGGGACAGCCCGATCGGGTCGGCGATGTTCTCCCGGCCGACATAGGCCAGGTCGTTGCGCGCCCGGTGCAGCGCGGCAATGGATTTCGCGCCGGTGACCTTGGCGATGCGATGGGCCTCGGGCAGGGTGAAAGTCCGCGCGGCCACACCGAAGGACAATGCGGTGACCTGTTCGCGCAGCGATTCGGTCATGGTGAGCACCAGATCGGCGCGATCGACCATCTCCGGGCGCAGTTTGCGGGCGGTGAATCCGCCGAGTTCGCCACCCAATCCCACGATGGTTTCCGCGGCCAGCGGTTCGGCCGGAAATCCCACCAGCGCGCGGGTGCCCGCGCTCTCCGCGGTGAGCCCGGACAGGCCGTTGTCCGCCGCGAACGCCCACGTGAGCCGTTCGGCGATCACCGACCGGCAGACATTGGAGTTGCAGACGAACAGCACGTGCATACCGACACCGTAAACGGCTCGATTGTCGGTGAGTAGACCTACGGTGCAACCATCACAGACGCGGAACTGTCTATTCACCTTTCGGTTGAATTCCGTACACGAATCACGACGCGGAAATATATTGTGTGTGACCGTGATACCCACGAGATAGTGATCGGAAACCGCGTGGAGTTTCTGTGTCGATCGTCACTCGGCGGTCGGGTAATAATCCGATTCCGGGACCACCGGGGCCACCGCGGGATCGGTGCCGTGCACGCGGCCGCGGGTGGAGAACATCGCCCCGCGCGCGGGCACCACCGGGGCGAAGCGGGCCAGCCCGGCCGGGGTGCTCATGTCGTCGTAGACCGCGTCGATGCCGCCGCGGCGGAAATACGCCTCGTGCCAGAAGCCGGTGCCGCCGGAATCACGCAGGAACTGCCGCCACCACTGCCGGTGCGGGTCCGAGCGGGTCCAGCGCTCGAGCGAGTCCAGATCGCGCCAGTACTGCCGCGCGCCCCAGTGCGGCGGCAGCATCGACCAGACCACGTCCTCGTGCAGCAGCAGGCCGTCGGGGCGGTCGGCGTGCGAGCGGTAGAGCTTGGGTCCCACGCCGAGCAGGCGCAGCACGCCACGCGGGGTGCGCACCCGCATACCCAGCAGGATCATCACCAGGTCGGGGTAGGCGTCGAGGTCGACCGTGGTCCTGCTCACGCGCATGTTCGTGCCCTTCCGCCGGGAGGCTTTCCTGGTACTACGGTGTGGCGGCCGTTCCGGTTCGACGGCGGTTCGCGCCACGGCGCGCCGAGACGCTATAGTGACCGCGGTGCGCCGGGTTGGCGGAACTGGCAGACGCGACGGTCTCAAAAACCGTTGTCCGAAAGGACGTGTGGGTTCGAGTCCCACACTCGGCACCACGGCGGAAGCGCGGCATCGGCCGCGCTCCGCGGGGGAGTATCTGTCGCGGGGCCCGCGCGATGTCCTCGCACTCGCGTTCACCCGCGGTTTCTGCGCAGCTCGCGGCATTGTGCGCGGAAACGAAAGGTACTCTTTACATCGGCATCGGAAATCCAGAGGGGTCGTACCTATGAGCACGAATGCAGGGGGCGCGGGCACAGCGCGTGAGGCAGTCGCCAAGCGCGTCGTCGTCGCCGAGGACGAAGCCCTGATCCGCATGGACCTGGTGGAGATGCTCAAGGAAGAGGGCTACGACGTCGTCGGGGAAGCGGGCGACGGGCAACAGGCCGTGGAACTGGCCGAGGAGCTGCGTCCGGATCTGGTGATCATGGACGTCAAGATGCCGCGCCGCGACGGGATCGACGCCGCCGCCGAGATCGCGACGAAACGTGTTGCGCCCGTGGTGATCCTGACCGCGTTCAGCCAGCGCGACCTGGTCGAGCGGGCGCGCGACGCAGGGGCCATGGCCTACCTGGTGAAGCCGTTCACCAAATCCGATCTGGTCCCCGCGATCGAACTGGCGGCCAGCCGCTTCCACGAAATCGCCGCGCTGGAAACCGAAGTCGCGAATCTGTCGGATCGCCTGGAGACGCGCAAGCTCGTCGAGCGCGCCAAGGGTGTGCTGATGCAGACGCAGGGCCTCTCGGAACCGCAGGCGTTCAAATGGATTCAGCGCACCGCGATGGATCGGCGCACCACCATGAAGGCGGTCGCCGAAGTCGTGCTGGAGAACCTCACCCCCCAGTGACGCTCGGAACGTGAGCAATCCGGCCCGCGTGCGCGAAAGCCGGAAAACTTTACGTAAGCGAAACAATAAAGGGAACTACGACTGGACACGAAGCATCCGACATGATGCGAATGTGATGCGGATCTAACAATCCGGCGATATGTTCTGTCCGGGCTGAACGTGGTCGGCCCCCTCGGTGGACCCGAGGAGCACAGGACATAGAGGTGAGACGTGCTCAGTTCGACATGGCGCAGTCGTTCGACGCGGGGAGTTCTGGTTATCGGAGCTGCCGCGTCGTTGGTGTTGTCCGGATGCAGCGACAAGTCGTCCGACGGCGGCGGTGGCGGCAACACCGATCTCTCGATCCAGTCGGTGGTCCAGCTCGACACCGAGGGCAAGGCCGTGGCCCAGACCGACGCGGGAGCCGCCGCCGACCCGGCCGGTGACGGCAAGGCCAAGTGCGCACCGCAGACCATCGCGATGGCGGGTCCGCTGACCGGTGGCAACGCCGCGCTCGGCATCAACATCATCAACGGCGTCAAGCTCGCACTCGACCAGCACAACAAGGCCAACCCGGATTGTCAGGTCCAGGTCAAGCAGTTCGACACCGAGGGCAAGCCGCAGATCGCGACGCAGGTGATCCCCACCATCGTCAGCGATCCCAGCATCATCGGCCTGATCGGCCCCACCTTCTCCGGGGAGACCAAGGCCACCGGCCAGATCCTCAGCGAGGCGGGCATGCCCACGCTGACCGCCTCGGCCACCAACCCCACGCTGACCCAGAACGGCTGGAAGACCTTCTTCCGCGGCCTGGGCAACGACAACTCGCAGGGCCCGGCCGTGGCCAACTATCTGACCGGAGAGAAGGGCTTCAAGAAGATCTGCGTCGTGCAGGACAACACCGACTACGGTGCCGGTCTGGCGCAGGCGTTCCTCACCGCCGCCGGTCCGGCCGCCGACGCGTCCTGCGCGGTCAGCGTCAAGGAAGGTGACAAGGACTTCTCCGCCGCGGTGTCGAAGCTCTCGGCCGCCGCCCCCGACGCCATCTTCTACGCCGGGTACTACGCCGAGGCCGCGCCGTTCGTGCAGCAGCTGCGCTCCGGCGGCGTGAACGCCACCTTCGTCTCCGCCGACGGCAGCAACGATCCCGAGTTCGTCCGCCAGGCCGGTGCCTCGTCCAAGGGCGCGCTGCTGTCGTGCCCGTGCAGCCCGGCGCCCGACGAGTTCGCCTCGGAGTACAAGGCACTCAACGGCCAGGCGCCCGGCGTCTACTCCGTCGAGGGCTACGACCTGACCACGATCCTGCTCAAGGGGATCGACTCGGGCAAGGTGACCCGCGCCGAGCTGGTCGACTACGTCCGCAACTACACCGGCACCGGTGTCGCCCGTGAGTACAAGTGGGGCGAGACCGGCGAGCTGGCCAACATCCAGATCTGGATGTACGAGGTCAAGTAGTCCCTTCGAGAGTGTGGAGCGGTGCGCGTGGTGAGGCCACGCGCACCGTTCGCCCGACGCGAGAGAAACCATGACATCAGCGGCATCGCTCGGTGTGACCCTGTTGGCCGAGGGGTCCATCGATTTCAACGTTTCCGGCGTGATCGACCAGTTCTGGAAACTGACCGTGGACGGTCTGACCTACGGTTCGATCTACGCCCTGGTCGCCGTCGGCTACACCCTGGTCTACGGTGTGCTGCGGCTGATCAACTTCGCCCATTCCGAGATCTTCATGCTCGGCATGTTCGGCACCTATGTGGGCCTCGAGCTGCTCGGCTTCGCCCCCAGCGGTAACGCCTACTCCCAGGGCGTGCTGCTGACGGTGATGTATCTGGGCGTGGCGATGCTGTTCGGCATGCTGGTCTCGGGCATCGCCGCGATCGGCCTGGAACGGGTCGCCTACCGGCCGCTGCGCAGGCGCGGCGCCAAGCCGCTGGCCTTCCTGATCACCGCGATCGGCATGTCGTTCGTGATCCAGGAGTTCGTGCACTACATCCTGCCCAAGATCAAGCCCGGGCTCGGCGGTTCCAACGCGCAGACCGGTATCCGGCTGGTGGAACCGAAGGTGCAGTTCACCTTTCTCGGCGCGCCGGTCACCAATGTGGCGCTGGTGATCTTCGCCGCGGCCATCGTGCTCGCGATCACCACCGAGATCCTCATCAACCGCACGAAATTCGGCCGGGCCATCCGCGCGGTGGCCCAGGACCCCGACACCGCCACCCTGATGGGTGTCTCGCGGGAACGGGTGATCGTGCTGACCTTCCTCATCGGCGGCCTGCTGGCCGGTGCCGCCGCGATGCTCTACACGCTCTACATCCCCACCGGCATCATCTTCTCCGGTGGCTTCATCCTCGGTATCAAGGCCTTCAGCGCCGCGGTGCTCGGCGGTATCGGCAACCTGCGCGGCGCGCTGCTGGGCGGCATGCTCCTGGGTGTGGCCGAGCAGTACGGCCAGATCCTGTTCGGCAACGAATGGCGTGACGTGGTCGCCTTCGTGCTGCTGGTGACCGTGCTGATGTTCCGGCCGACCGGCATCCTCGGCGAGAGCCTGGGGAGGGCCCGCGCATGACCGACCTGACGAAGAACACGGCGACGACACCGCCGCGGCGCGGCCTCGGCGACGCGATCCGCACCTGGTGGGACGGACTCTCGCGCCCCGGTCAGTGGGCGGTCGGCGTACCGATCCTGCTCGCGCTGGCGCTGCTGCCCATCTACACCCCGCCGCTGATCGACACCCCCGGGGTGAGCTTCGGCGGCGTGATGGCGCAGTTCGCGATGTACGCGCTGATCGCCATCGGCCTCAATGTCGTGGTCGGCCAGGCCGGCCTGCTCGACCTCGGCTATGTCGGCTTCTACGCCGTCGGCGCCTACACCGTGGCCCTGCTGACCAGCCCGAACAGCCCGTGGAACCAGACCGACGGCGGCTGGCTCGAACCCAGCTGGGCCTGGCTGGCCTGCCTGCCCATCGCAGTGGCGCTCACCGCCGTCGCCGGTCTGATCCTCGGAGCCCCGACACTGCGCGTGCGCGGCGACTATCTGGCGATCGTGACGCTGGGCTTCGGTGAGATCGTGCGCCTGATGGCCGACAATCTCGACGAGCTGACCAACGGCAGCCTGGGCCTGTCCAAGGTCGCCTACCCGGAGGTCGGCGAGTCCGAGACCCATCCCGGTGGCGTGTTCTCCCCGGGCAATCTCGGCGATCCCGACAGCAAGAACCCGCTCGAGCACGCCAACAGCGGCACCTGGTGGTTCTGGCTGGGCATGGTGCTGGTCGTGGTGGTGCTGCTGATCATCGGCAATCTCGAGCGCAGCCGGGTCGGCCGCTCCTGGGTCGCGATCCGCGAGGACGAGGACGCCGCCGAGATCATGGGCGTGCCGACCTTCAAGTTCAAGCTGTGGGCCTTCGTGATCGGCGCCTCCGTCGGCGGCCTGTCCGGCGCCATGTACGCCGGTCAGGTCACCTATGTGAACCCCAAGCAGTTCGACATCATCCTGTCGATGCTGTTCCTGTGCGCGGTCGTGCTCGGCGGCTCGGGCAACAAACTCGGCGTCATCGTCGGTGCCTTCCTCATCGCGTATCTGCCGATGCGGTTGCAGTCGGTGCAGCTGGTGTCCAGCGAGTCGACGGGCTATCTGCTGCTGGCCCTCGACGTCGCGGTGCTGATCGGGCTGTGGCTGCTGTGGCGGTGGCGCGGCGACACGCTCGGCGTGTGGGTCAGGCGGGGCGTGATCACGGTGTCGATCGTCGCGGTGGTCTTCGGGCTGCTGCTGGCAGGCAGCGTGCTGCTGTTCCGCAAGGGCGGCGCGCAGACCCTCGGCGACCTGAAGTACTTCTACTTCGGCATCGCCCTGGTGGTGATGATGATTCTGCGGCCACAGGGTCTGTTCCCGGTGCGTCAGAAACTGCTCACCTACGGCAGGCAGGTATACCAGGCGGTCGTGCGCAAGCCGGCGGCCGAACCGATCGGAGCAGGGCGATGACGGGGCCGGGCGCAGGGGACGCGCTGTACGACAACGAGGACATGAAGGCCGGGTACAAGCCCGCGCCGGAGGTCGAACCGGCCGGTGAGGTCGACCTCACCGCGGTCCTGCCCGAACTCGCCGACGCCGAGACCGTCGCCGATGTGGTCGCCCCGCACCGCGACATCGAGACCGCCGTCGGCGAGCCGCTGCTGCGCACCGACGGGCTGACGGTGAAGTTCGGCGGCCTGACCGCCCTGGACGGGGTGAGTTTCGAGATCCGCCGCGGCGAGATCCTCGGCCTGATCGGCCCCAACGGCGCGGGCAAGACCACCTGCTTCAACGCCATCACCGGCGTCTACAAGCCCGCCGCGGGCAGCGTGCACTTCGACGGCAGGCCGCTGGCCAAGACCAAGCGCAACGAGATCACCCGCCTCGGCATCGCGCGCACCTTTCAGAACGTGCGCCTGTTCGGCGAGATGACCGCGCTGGAGAACGTGGTGGTCGGCACCGACGCCCGGCACACCACCTCGGTGCCCGGTGCCATCCTGCGCACCCCGAAGCATCGCAGGGAGGAACGCGACGCCATCGAACGCGGCATGGCGCTGCTGGAATTCGTCGGCATCGCCCCGCGCGCGGTGGAGAAGGCCCGCAACCTCTCCTACGGTGACCAGCGGCGGCTCGAGATCGCCCGCGCGCTGGCCACCGAGCCCAAACTGCTGTGCCTGGACGAGCCGGCCGCCGGCTTCAACCCGAGCGAGAAGTCCGCGCTCATGGAGCTGATCCGCAAGATCCGCGACGACGGCTACACCGTGCTGCTGATCGAGCACGACATGCGCCTGGTCATGGGCGTCACCGACCGGATCGTGGTGCTCGAGTTCGGCCGCAAGATCGCCGACGGGCTGCCCGCCGAGGTCCGCGAGGACCCGGCGGTGATCGCGGCCTACCTGGGTGTCCCCGACGCCGACACCGTGGCCGAGGTCCGTGAGGAGGCCGCCGACGCCGCCGCGGCCGGGGCCTCGCCCGCCACGGTGGTGGTGGAGCAGGCCGACGAGCAGGTCGACGAGGTCGCCGTCGCCGGTCCCGAGCCGCTGCTCGAGGTGCGGGACATGGTCGTCAATTACGGCCGGATCGAAGCGCTGCACGGGATCTCGCTGTCGGTGTCGCCGGGGGAGCTGGTCACCCTGCTCGGCGCCAACGGCGCGGGCAAGACCACCACCATGCGGGCGCTGTCCGGGCTGCTGCCGCTGACCTCGGGCCGGATCTTGTTCCAGGGCAAGGACATCACCGCGATGAAGGCCCACGACCGGGTGGTCGAAGGGCTCATCCAGTCGCCGGAAGGGCGCGGGGTGTTCCCCGGCATGACGGTGCTGGAGAACCTCGACATGGGCTGCTACGGCAGGCCCTTCGCGCAGAAGGCCGAATACCAGCAGACCCTGGACTGGATCTTCGAGCTGTTCCCGCGCCTGGCCGAACGGCGCAAACAGGTCGGCGGCACGCTCTCCGGCGGTGAACAGCAGATGCTGGCCATCGGCCGGGCCCTGATGGCCCGCCCGAAACTGCTGCTGCTCGACGAGCCGTCCATGGGTCTGGCGCCGATGGTGATCCAGCAGATCTTCCGGATCATCAGCGAGATCAATCGCCAGGGCACCACGGTCCTGCTCGTCGAACAGAACGCCCAGCAGGCGCTGACCCGCAGCGACCGCGCCTACATCCTGGAAACCGGCGAGGTCACCAAGTCCGGCGCGGGTGCGGACCTGCTCACCGACCCCGCGGTCATGTCCGCCTATCTCGGCGCCGACTGACCAGCTGCCCGTCACCCGGCCCCGCGCTCCGTGTGAGTGCGGGGCCGGTCCGGTTTTCCGGGGCAACACCCGCGGCGAGGGCGTCGATGTCACACCGTGTCCCTACACTCATGCGGGTGAGTTCACCGACGACTGCTCAGGCATCGACAACGACCACCGCCGACGGGGGTGAGCGGCCGACGCTGCTGCTCCTGGACGGGCATTCGATCGCCTACCGCGCGTTCTTCGCGCTACCGGCGGAGAACTTCAAGACCGTCACCGGGCAGACCACCAACGCGGTGTACGGGTTCACCTCGATGCTGATCAACCTGCTGCGCGACGAGAAGCCCACGCATGTGGCCGCGGCCTTCGATGTGTCGCGCAAGACCTTCCGCACCGAGGCGTACCCCGAGTACAAGGCCAACCGCAGCGCCACCCCGGACGAGTTCCGCGGCCAGGTCGAACTCACCAAGGACGTGCTCGGCGCGCTCGGCATCCCGGTCATGGCGATCGACGGCTACGAGGCCGACGACGTGATCGCCACCCTCACCACCCAGGCCACCGCCCAGGGGTACCGGGTGTTCATCGTCACCGGCGACCGCGACGCCATCCAGCTGGTCAACGACGACGTCACCGTGCTCTACCCGCGCAAGGGCGTCTCCGATCTCACCCGCTTCACCCCCGCCGAGGTCGAGACCAAATACGGTCTCACCCCGGCCCAGTACCCCGACTACGCGGCCCTGCGCGGCGACCCGAGCGACAATCTGCCCGGTATCCCCGGCGTCGGCGAGAAGACCGCCGCCAAGTGGATCCGCGAGTACGGCGACCTGGCCACCCTGGTCGACCGTGTCGACCAGGTGAAGGGCAAGGTCGGCGACGCCTTACGCGCCAATCTCTCCAGTGTCGTGCTCAACCGCCAGCTCACCGAGATGGTGCGCGAGGTCCCGCTGCCCTATACCCCCGACCAGCTCGCGCAGGCCCCGTGGGACCGCGAGAAGATCCACCAGCTCTTCGACGACCTGGAATTCCGCGTCCTGCGCGACCGCCTCTTCGACACCCTCGGTTCGGCCGAACCCGAAGCCGAGTCCGGTTTCGAGATCAGCGGCGCCATCGTGGAACCGGGCACGGTCGGCGACTGGCTGGCCGAACACGCGAAACCCGGTGTGCGCCACGGGCTCTCGGCGGTCGGCACCGGCACGCCGGTACACGGTGACGCCCGCGCGCTCGCCCTGGCCGCCGCCGACGGTGAGGGCGGCTACCTCGATCTCACCACCCTGACGCCCGAGGACGAGGCCGCCCTGGGCATCTGGCTGGGCGACCCGGAGGTGCCCAAGGCCCTGCACGAGGCCAAGGCCGCCGAGCACGCCCTGCGCGGGCGCGGCTTCACCCTGGCCGGGCTCACCAGCGACACCGCCCTGTCGGCCTATCTGGTGCGCCCCGGCCAGCGCAGCTTCAACCTCGACGACCTCTCGCTGCGCTACCTCAAGCGTGAACTGCGTGCCGAGACCGGCGACGACGGCCAGCTCTCCCTGCTCGACGACGAGGACACCGTCGCCGCCGACCTCGCCCGCGACGAGATGCTGCGTGCCCGCGCCGTCGCCGACCTGGCCGACGCGCTCGACTCCGAACTGGAGCAGATCGAGTCGACCGCACTGCTGCACGAGATGGAACTGCCGCTGCTCGGCGTGCTGGGCACGCTGGAGGACGCGGGCATCGCCGTCGACGTGGCCCAGCTGGAATCGCTGCAGCGCCAGTTCGCCGACCGGGTCACCGAGGCCGCCAACGCTGCCTACGAGGTGATCGGCAAGCAGATCAACCTCGGCTCGCCCAAGCAGCTGCAGGTGGTGCTGTTCGACGAGCTCGACATGCCCAAGACCAAGCGCACCAAGACCGGCTACACCACCGACGCCGACGCGCTGGAATCGCTGTTCGAGAAGACCGGCCACGCCTTCCTCGAACACCTGCTGGCCCACCGCGACGCGACCCGGCTCAAGGTCACCGTGGACGGCCTGCTCAAGTCGGTCGCCGACGACGGCCGCATCCACACCACGTTCAACCAGACCATCGCCGCCACCGGCAGGCTCTCCTCCACCGAGCCGAACCTGCAGAACATCCCCATCCGCACCGACACCGGCCGCCAGATCCGCGACACCTTCGTCGTCGGCCCCGGCTTCGCCGAGCTGATGACCGCGGACTACAGCCAGATCGAGATGCGGATCATGGCGCACCTGTCCGGCGACGAGGGCCTGATCGAGGCGTTCAACTCCGGCGAGGACCTGCACACCTTCGTCGCCTCCAAGGCGTTCGACATCCCGCTGCACGAGGTGAGCCCGGAGCTGCGCCGCCGGATCAAGGCCATGTCCTACGGCCTGGCCTACGGCCTGAGCTCCTACGGCCTGTCCGCCCAGCTCAAGATCAGCACCGCCGAGGCCAAGGAGCAGATGGACGTCTACTTCGACCGCTTCGGTGGCATCCGCGACTACCTGTCCGACGTCGTCGACGAGGCCCGCAAGGTCGGCTACACCCAGACCCTGTTCGGCCGCCGCCGCTACCTGCCCGACCTGGACTCCAGCAACCGCCAGCGCCGCGAGGCCGCCGAACGCATGGCCCTCAACGCGCCCATCCAGGGCACCGCCGCCGACATCATCAAGGTCGCGATGATCAATGTGCAGAACGCGATCACCGACGCTGGCCTGCGCTCGCGCATGCTCCTGCAGATCCACGACGAACTCGTCTTCGAGGTCGCCGACGGCGAACGCGACGCCCTCGAGGCCCTGGCCCGCGACCAGATGTCCTCGGCCATCGAACTCTCGGTCCCGCTCACCGTCTCGGTCGGCACGGGCCACAGCTGGGACGCGGCGGCCCATTGATGCGCATCCGCCCCGGCCGCAGCGTGGCGCCTTTGTCCAAGCCGGCCGGGCGGCGCGGTCGTACCGTGGACGAGGGGTGACCGGAAGGAGCCGATGATGGCCGGGTTCGTGGCGACCGCCGAGGTCGAGATCGATGCTTCGCCGCAGCGGGTCTGGGCGGTACTGACCGACCCGGTGGCGATTCGGGAGTTCATGTTCGGGGCCGAGGTGGAGACCGACTGGCGGCCCGGGAGCCCGATCGTCTGGAAGGGCGAGTACGAGGGCAAGCCGTACACCGACCGGGGCGAGATCCTCGCCGTGGAGCCGGGGCGGTTGCTCACGATGACGCATTACAGCCCGCTCGGCGGGCAACCGGACGCGCCGGAGAACTATCACACGCTCGGCTATCTGCTCACCGGCGACGACACCTCGACACACCTGACGCTGAGCCAGGACAACAACGCGTCCGAGGAAGAGGCCGCGCACGCGCAGGGGATGTGGGAGTCCCACGTGGCCGGGATCAAGGCCGCCGCTGAACGCGCCTGATCGCACCGCCGCGCCGTCGTGCCCGGGGTGTGGCAGCATCGGAGGGTGCCCGCCGATGTCATCGCGACCCCGCTGCCCGCCTGCCCGGATATCGACCAGGCCTTCGCGGCCGCGTGGCCGGTGCGCCTGGGCGACACCGACGGCGACGACCGGCTGCGCCTCGACGCGGTGGCGCGCTATCTGCAGGACATCGGGTTCGATCACCTCGACGCCGTCGAGGACGGCGACACCCATCAGGCGTGGATCGTGCGGCGCACCGTCATCGACGTCTACGCACCGATCATGTTCGGCGACCGCGTGCGGCTGCGCCGCTGGGCCGACGCGCTGTCGAACCGGTGGTGCGATATGCGCATCCAGCTGCGCGGCGAGCGCGGCGGACACATCGAGGCCGCGGCCTTCCTGATCCACATCGATCCGGTGGCGGGCAGGCCCGCGCGCATGAGCGACGCCTTCATGGCACCGATGCTGGCCAGCACCACCGAGCACCGGCTGCGCTGGCGGGCGGCGCTCACCGAACTCGACGAGCCCGAGGTGGAGGCCGCGCCGTTCCCGCTGCGGGTCGCCGACGTGGACCGGCTCGGGCACGTCAACAACGCGGTGTACTGGGAGGCGGTCGAGGAGGCCCTCGCCGCGCACCCGGACCGCCACCGGCTGCCCTACCGGGCGATCGTCGAACACGCCGGACCGGTGATGATCGGCGACAAGGTGGTGCTGCGCACCAGCGCGCAGCCCGGCGCCCTGCGCATCCAGCTCGAGGTGGACGGTTCCGCGCGGGCACTGGCCTCGGTGGAACCGCTGGCCGGGGGACCGGCGCACTGATCCGTGCGTCCGGGAGTAGCGCACTCCCGACGGTGACCGGAACCACCGATCTGAGCTGCGGTGACGGTACTCACCGGTAGACACGGCGGGGTCGAAAGTAGGTTGCGGTTTCACGACGATCGCCCTATTCTCGACAACGTGCCGAATCCCGCCGACCGCTTTGCCGCGCTGCTTGTCGCTGACCGCGACCGCGCGGCCGCTGCTGCGCAGACCGCGCAGGCAGCCACCCGGCAGATTCTTCTCGTAGTAACCCGCCGTAGCGGGGTCTGATTCGGACCAGCCCCCTCGCTGCGGGCTGATTTTCATTGTTCTGCTGGTCCCACCTGCCAACGAAGACCATCTTCGGGAAGACCTCACCTGCAATGACACTGCTGACACTGGACCATGCCCTGTTCGACGCCGCCCCCCGCGGGCTGCGTGCCGAACTCACCGACCTCACCCCCGCCGAGTTCCTCGACCGGTACACCCGGTTCGAGGGTCCGATCACGCTCGGCGAATGGACTTGTTCCGGAACGGATTTCACCGCCACCCTGGAATTCGCCGACCACCTGCGGACCGTCCTGGCCACCGGTAGCCCGGTCGCGGCCATGACCTCCGCGCTCTACGACGAGGGCTACCCCCTCGAGATCCTGCAGTTCCACCAGCGGCCCACCGCCGAGGGCATCGCCACGTTCGTGCGGTGCGATCTCGACGGCAGGCGCGGCTGGGCCGCGGCCATGGCCGCCGGTGGCGCCGAGTCGACCGTGCGCGCCATGATCGCCTGCGTCGGCAAGCTCGCGGGCTGATCCGCCCCGGCACACGCCGAAAGGGCCCGTTCACCTCACCGGAGGTGAACGGGCCCTTGACGTTTCGCGCCTATTCGGCGGCGGGCGCCTGCTCGGCGATCTGCTTGCGCACCTCGTCCATGTCCAGGCCCTTGACCTGGGTCACCAGGTCCTCCAGCGCCGCGGGCGGCAGCGCGCCCGGCTGGGCGAACACCAGCACGCCCTCGCGGAAGGCCATGATGGTCGGGATCGACTGGATGTTGGCGGCCGCGGCGAGCCCCTGCTCGGCCTCGGTGTCGACCTTGCCGTGCACCACGTCGGGGTGCTTGTCCGAGGAGGACTCGAAGGTGGGGGCGAAGCTGCGGCACGGACCGCACCAGGAAGCCCAGAAATCGACGAGTACCACGTCGTTTCCGGTGATCACTTCGTCGAAGTTCTGCTGGGTCAGCGTCTGGGTGGCCATGACGTCCTCTCCTTGTCGGTGTCCCCGGCTGTAACGCCGGGGTCTTTCACTATCTTCCCCCGGCCACGAGCCGCTCCTGCCGTGTGTCGCCGTCCCAGCGGCGAATCCCCACCACAACGGCGGAAAAATCGTTGTCGGCCGCCACCGCGCGCACGGCGTCACCGAGCCGCTCCGGCGGTACCCGGCGAGCCAGGGTCACATGCGGGGTCCAGGCACCGGGTGCCACAGTGGACGGAATGCCGGGGCACGGCGCGACCAGTTCGGCGACCCGGCGCTGCAGGGCCAGCAGTTCCTCGGTGACGACCACCGCCCGCACCAGGATCGGCCTGCGCGCCCCGAACACCAGCACCCCGCCCAGCCGGACCGGCAGCGGGGCGAAGTCCGTGCGCTCGAGCGCGTGGTCGATGCGCGGCCAGATCTCGCGGGCCACCGCGACGGTGATGTGCGGGCGATGGGTGGCGCCGCGCGGACTGCCGATGCCCGCCTCGGCCAGCACCGCCCACTGCCTGCGGATCTCCGCCTCGCCCCGCTCGTCCAGCAGCAACTCCACCGACTGCACCATGCCCGCCAACCTAGTCGCCGCGGCGTGTCCGGGTGGGGCGCTCGCGCGCACCGCGACGCGCACGCGCGAGGATGAGGGGGTGAACGGTGCGAAGACGAGTCCGCGGCTCGGTGTGATCGACGGTGACGGCATCGGCCCCGAGGTGGTGGCCGCGACGCGGACGGTGGTCGACGAGGCCGTCGCCGCGGCGGGCCTTGACCCGGTGACCTGGGTGCCCCTGCTGATCGGTCACGCCGCCATCGCCGCCCACGGCGATCCGCTGCCCGAACAGACCCTCGACGCCCTGGCCGGGCTCGACGCCTGGATCCTCGGTCCGCATGACAACGCCTCCTACCCGGCCGAGATGCGGGTGGCGCCCGGCGGGGCGATCCGCAAGCGCCTGGGCCTCTACGCCAATATCCGGCCCGCGATGGCCTTCGCCGGCGTGCGGGCCACCGCGCCCGGCATCGACCTGGTGATCGTGCGGGAGAACAGCGAGGGCTTCTACGCCGACCGCAACATGTTCGCCGGGTCGGGGGAGTTCCGCCCGACCGAGGACGTGGCCATGGCCGTCGCGGTGATCACCCGGCAGGCGTGCGAGCGGATCGCGCACCAGGCGCTGCGGCTGGCCCAGGGCAGGCGCGGGCGGGTGACGGTGGTGCACAAGGCGAATGTGCTGCCGATGACGACCGGCCTGTTCCGCGATGTGTGCTTCGAGGTGGCCGCGCAGTACCCGGACGTGCGGGTCGACGACGCGCACGTCGACGCGATGGCCGCGCATCTGGTCCGTTCGCCCGGCGACTACGACGTGATTGTCACCGAGAACCTCTTCGGTGACATCCTCTCCGACCTCGCGGGTGAGCTCAGCGGCTCACTCGGCATGGCCCCCTCGCTCAATTGCTCCGACACCAAGGCGATGGCCCAGGCGGTGCACGGCGCGGCCCCCGGTCTGGCCGGGCACAATCGCGCGAATCCGGCGGCGCTGCAATTGTCGGCGGCGATGTTGTTGCGCTGGTTGGCCGTTCGCGACGACAACGGTCTGCTGCACGACGCGGCCGACCGGATCGGTCACGCGGTGGCGGCGACCCTGGCGGCGGGAGTGGCCACCGCCGATCTCGGTGGTCTGGCCTCGACGAGCGAATTCACCGAGCAGGTCGCCGCGCGCGTGCACCGGAGGTGAAAAGGCGTCTTCCACATTCGCTGATGAATCTTCGGTTACTGTCGCACCACGCTGTGTCCGGTTCGCCTACATTGCCAATCAGGCGCTGACACGTCCGGCGGCGCCGAGGCGAATGGTGGAGGCCCTGTGGCAGGTCGAATGATTCTCGCTCGCCGCGCCGCGCGCACGATCGGTGTCGTCGCCGGCATCGTGCTGGTATCGGCCGGGTGCGTGCACAATACCGAGGGCGACACCGCCGATGTGGCCAAAGTGCGGGTCGAACGGGTCGACGAACTGGCCGCGACCGTGCCGGAGCGGATTCGGCAGGCCGGAAAGATCGTCGTCGGCGTCAATGTGCCGTATCAGCCGAACGAGTATCGCGACGCCAGCGGCAATATCGTCGGCTTCGATGTCGACCTGTTCGACGCGGTGGCCGCCACGCTCGGCCTGCGCGCCGATTATGTCGAGTCGGCGTTCGAGAAGATCATTCCCGCGATTCAGGCAGGCACCTATGACGTCGGCATGTCGTCGATCACCGATTCGCGCGAACGCGAGAAACAGGTCGATTTCACGACCTATTTCTCCGCCGGGGTCCAATGGGCGCAGCGCACAGGTAAGGACATCGACCCCGAGAACGCGTGCGGCAAGAAAGTCGCCGTGCAGGCGACCACCGTCGAACACACCGAGGAAGTACCCGCCAAGAGCGCGAAATGTGTCGCCGAGGGTAAGGACCCGATCGATATGAAAGCCTTCGACGAGCAGAGCGCGGCCACCAACGCGCTGGTTCTCGGCCAGGTCGACGCCATGTCCGCGGACTCCCCGGTGACGGCGTACGCGATCAGGCAGACCGACGGCCAGCTCGAGGCGGCGGGCCCGATCTTCGAGTCCGCGCCCTACGGCTGGGCGGTGCAGAAGTCCTCGCCGCTGGCGGTGTCCTTGCAGAAGGCACTCCAGCACCTGATCGACACCGGGAAGTACGCCGAGATCACCGCCAACTGGGGTGTGCAGGACGGACGGATCACCACCTCGGTGATCAACGGGGCTGTGAGCTGACATGAGCGACGACGACACCCCCGAAGTCATCAAGGCCGTCCCGCTGCGCAGGCCCGGCCGCTGGATCGCCGCGGCCGTCATCCTGATCCTGGTCGGTCTTTTCGTCTACGGCGCGGCGACCAATCCCGCCTACCGCTGGGACACCTACGGCCGGTACCTGTTCGACTACCGGATCACCCAGGGCGCCATCGTCACCCTGGAGCTGACGGTGCTGGCCATGGCCATCGCGGTGGCCCTCGGCACCGTGCTCGCGGTGATGCGCCTGTCGCCGAATCCGGTGCTGCGCACCACGGCGTGGGTGTATCTGTGGATCTTCCGCGGCACCCCGGTGTTCGTGCAGCTGGTGTTCTGGGGGCTGGTGCCCTCGCTCTACCGGCAGATCGACCTCGGTGTGCCGTTCGGGCCGCAGTTCTTCCACCTCGATGTGCAGCAGCTACAGGCGGCGTTCCTGTTCGCGGTGATCGGCCTCGGTCTCAACGAGGCCGCCTACATGGCCGAGATCGTGCGCGCCGGCATCAATTCCGTCGGCGAGGGCCAGCGCGAGGCCTCGGTGGCGCTGGGCATGTCGTGGACCCAGACCATGCGTCGCACGGTGCTGCCGCAGGCCATGCGGGTGATCATCCCGCCCACCGGCAACGAGCTGATCGGCATGCTCAAGACCACCTCGCTGGTCACCGCGATTCCGCTGAGCACCGACCTGTTCGGCCGCGCCCGCGACATCTACGGCGTCAACTTCCAGCCGATCCCGCTGCTGCTGGTCTGTGCCACCTGGTACCTGGCGATCACCAGCGTCCTCATGGTCGGGCAGTACTACCTGGAACGGCACTTCTCACGGGGAGCCACCCGGCAGCTGACGGCCAAGCAGCTCGCCGAACTGGCCACGGCACAGGCGGCGGTGAAGGCGAAATGACCGAATCAGCAGTGACCACCCCGCCCATGGTGCTGGCCGACCGGGTCTGCAAGAACTTCGGCGCGCTGAAGGTGCTGCGCGGTGTCTCGCTCGAGGTGCGGCGCGGCAAGGTGCTGTGCCTGGTCGGGCCCTCGGGTTCGGGCAAGTCGACGTTCCTGCGCTGCATCAACCACCTCGAGCAGGTGAACGCGGGCAGGCTCTATGTCGACGGCGAGCTCGTCGGCTACCGGGAGAAGAACGGCAAGCTCTACGAGATGCATCCGCGCGACGCCGCCCGGCAGCGCCGCGACATCGGCATGGTGTTCCAGCATTTCAATCTGTTCCCGCACCGCACGGCGCTGGAGAACGTGATCGAGGCGCCCACCCAGGTGCGCGGCATCCGCAAGGCCGAGGCCGTCACCCGGGCCGAGGAGCTGCTGGACCGGGTCGGCCTGGCCGCCAAGCGCAATGCCTATCCGGCGCAGCTCTCGGGCGGTCAGCAGCAGCGGGTGGCGATCGCGCGGGCGCTGGCCATGGACCCCAAGCTCATGCTGTTCGACGAGCCGACCTCGGCGCTGGACCCGGAACTGGTCGGTGAGGTGCTCACCGTCATGCGCGAGCTGGCCGATTCCGGCATGACCATGCTGGTGGTGACCCACGAGATGGGCTTCGCCCGCGAGGTCGCAGACGAGCTGGTGCTCATGGACGGCGGGGTGGTCGTGGAATCGGGTCCGCCGCGCGAGCTGCTGGCGAACCCGCAGCAGGAGCGCACCAAGACGTTCCTGTCGCGGCTGCTCTGACGGGTCAGTCCGCGCCGGGCGTCAGGCGTTCCAGCGACACCTGGGCCTGGGCGATGCGGCGGATGGCGGCCAGCGCGGTGTCACCGAGCACCGTGAGCACCACCACCGCGTCGACGATGTCGTCGCGCCCGCCCGCGGCCACCGCGGTCGCGACATCGTTGTCCGCGATCACCCGCGCGCCGTCGAAATAGCTGGGCAGGGCGGTGGCACCCCAGTCCCCGTAGCCGAGCTGGGCCAGGCGCACCAGGACCGAGGTGAGCGTGTCGATCGCCTCCGAGCTGGGTTTCATGTCCCAGCCGCGCCGGTCCATCTCCGCCCGCACGGTCGCGGCGGCGCGTTCCCATTCGTTGTCGGGGGCGCTCGGCGCGGGCGTGGACAGGCTGCCCTGCACCACGCCGAGCAGGCTGAACAGCGGCAGGTCGGGGGAGTCGACGGCGGCGAGCACCTCGCCCACCGTCGACACCGGCAGCCCGCCGACCTCGATCAGCGCCCGGATCAGCCGCAGCCTGCGCAGGTGTTCCTCGCCGTAACTGGCCTGGTTCGGGCCGGTACGCGTGCCCGCGGGCAGCAGCCCCTCGCGCAGGTAGTACTTGATCGTCGGCACCGCGATGCCGCTGCGCTCACTCAACTCCGAGATCCGCACCGCTACCTCCGTTTTCGCTCGCGCCCCTTGCCGACGGCCCGGCATGTGGATAGTCTAACTATCCATAACGGATAGTAGAACTATCTATCACTGGGAGATCGTCATGATTCCGGACGCACTGCCCCGCCGCCGGGCCCCGCTGCATCGTCCCCTGCTGTATTTCGCCGCCGCCAATGCCGTACTCGCCGTCGTGGCGGTGATCGGCGTGCTGGTCGACGACCGGGTGATCACCGGCGCGGCCGCGTGGTTCAAACCCGCCAAGTTCGCGCTGTCGTTCGTGCTCTACAGCCTCGCGCTGGCCTGGCTGATCTCGCTGCGGCCCAAGGCTTCCCGGCTCGTCGGCGCGATGGCGACGGTGATCGTCGTCGCGGGCACGATCGAGCAGCTGATCATCTTCGGCCAGGTCGTGCGCGGCACCCGCAGCCACTACAACATGACCACCGTCCTCGACGGCGTCCTGTGGATCACCATGGGCGTCACCATTCTCGTGCTCTTCCTGGCCACCATGGTGGTCGCCGCCCGGCTGTGGGTGACACCGATCGGCGACGCGGCGATCACCTGGTCGATCCGGCTGGGGCTGGCCGTCACGCTGGCCGGCCTGGCGCTGGGCAATCTCATGCCCGGCCGCGCATCCGGGGTGGACGGGATCGTCGGCGCGCACACCGTCGGCGCCCCCGACGGCACCCCCGGCATGCCGCTGACCGGCTGGAGCACCACCGACGGCGATCTGCGCATCCCGCACTTCTTCGGTATGCACGCCCTGCAGGTGCTGCCGCTGTTCGCCGCGGTGCTGGTGGTCGCGGCGGTCCGGCTGCCGATCCTGCGGTCCCCGCGGGTGCGGCTCGGCCTGGTGCTCACCGCCTCGGCCGCGTACGCCGCGACGCTGGCGCTGCTCACCTGGCAGGCGCTGCGGGGGCAGCCGTTGATCCATCCCGATGAGGCCACCCTGGGGGCGGCCGCCGTCATCGGTCTCGGAGTTGTCGTAGGCGTGGGGTTCTCGGTCGCGAGCGCGATCGGTACCCGGAAGGTGGCGATCGCGTGAGCACCCTGTTCGACCTGTCGTTCTACGTCACCGTCCCGTTCTGGGCGCTGATGATCTTCGCCCCGGCCTGGCGATGGACCCGCACGATCATCGGCTCACCATGGATCGTGCTGGCGCCCTTGGCGATCTGGGCGATCGTCGCCGTCCCGGTCCTCGGCCCGCTCTGGGCGCTGGTGACGTCACCGTCGCTGGCCGCCATCACCGACGCCGCCGCCGACCCCGCCGTCCTCACGGCACTGTGGGCGCAGATCCTCGCGTGGGACCTGTTCCTCGGGCGATGGATCTACCTCGACAGCCGGGAGCGGGAGATCTCGCCGTGGCTGATGGGTCCGGTACTGGTGGGGACGATTCTGTTGTCGCCCTTGGTGTTCCCGGCCTATCTGGTGCTGCGGGAGGTCGCCGGGCGCGGGTCCAGGGACCGGGAAGTCGCGACGGTGCAATGAGCGGCTGCCGCGTTGTGGGGTCGCGGCACCCGCGCGGTCAGTGCTCGTCGACGGCGGTGGCGCGCGAGACCGTCTCCCAGGTGGTGACGTCGCCACGCACCGCGTCGAGATGTCCGAGGACCGCGTCCACCGCGTCGGCGCCCAGCGGCAGGCGCAGCGGCGCCTTCTCCGCGGCCAGGGCCGCCCGGATCGCCGCGGCGGCCTTGGCCGGGTCGCCCGCCTGGGTGCCGTCGCCGCCGGACACCATGGTCCGGGTCGCGCCGACCGTGTCGGTGTAGCGGCCGGAATCGGTGCTGAAGGCGGCCGCGCCGGGACCGAACAGGCCGGTCCGGAAGGCACCCGGCTCGACGATCAGCACCGTGATGCCGTAGGGCTCCACCTCGGCGGCCAGCGCCTCCGACATGCCCTCGAGTGCGAACTTCGTGGCGCTGTAGGCCCCGAATCCGGCGAAGGACAGCTGCCCGCCGACACTGCTCATCTGCACGATCGCGCCGGCGCGCCGGGCACGCATGTGCGGCAGCACGGCGCGGGTGAGGGCGGCCGGTCCGAAGACGTGCAGGTCGAACAGGTCGCGCAGCTCGGCATCAGTGGTCTCCTCGACCGCACCGACATGGGTGCGTCCGGCATTGTTGACCAGCACGTCGATGCGGCCGTGCCGGGCGACGATATCGCCGACCACGGCGTCGACGCGGGTGGTGTCGGTGACATCGAGGGCGATTGTCTCGATCCGGTCGGGGTGCGCGGCGACCAGGTCGTCGAGGGCGGCGGTGCGCCGGGCGACCGCGACCACCGTGTCGCCCGCGTCGATCGCCGCCTGCGTGAGGGCGCGGCCGAAGCCGCTGCTCGCGCCGGTGATCAGCCAGATCTTCGGTGTCTTCATCGGATTCTCCTCTGTCGGTTGCTGTTCCGGTGCCCCACTGATGCTGCCCGCGGTGCCGACGCGCTGTCCAAGACCCGCTGTGATAACCAAGAGTTATGGATGTACACGGGCGCGACCTGCGCTACTTCGTCGCGGTCGCCGAGCGGCTGAACTTCACCGCGGCGGCGGAGAGTCTCTATGTCTCCCAGCCCGCGCTGAGCAAGCAGATCCGCAAGCTCGAGAACCAGCTCGGCGCGGCGCTGTTCACCCGCGACACCCGGTCGGTGGCGCTCACTCCGGTCGGCGCGGCGCTGGTGCCGCACGCGCGCCGGATGCTCGACGCGTGGTCCGTGGCCGAGGCGGAGGTGGCGGCGGTGCTCCCGGTTCACCGCCGCCTTTCCCGCGGCGAAACCGGTGCTGCGCCAGGTCGGCTGGGAGGACCCCACCGCCGGGCTGGCCGACGCCACCACCGATGTGGCCTTCGTCTGGCTCCCGCTGGCCGACCCCGAGCGCTACGGCCTGCTGGTGGTGGCCACCGAACCGCGGCTGGTCGCGCTGCCCGCGGAGCATCGGCTCGCCGGGCACGCGCGGATCGATTTCGCCGATCTGCTCGACGAGCCGTTCCTCGCCCTGCCCGAGTCGGCCGGTGCGCTGCGCGACTACTGGCTGGCGGTCGACGAGCGTGGCGGGCGCCCGCCGGTCATCGGCGCGGAGGTGTCGAGCATGGTCCAGGCCTGCGCGCTGGCGACGAACGCGGTGCGGGCCGGGTGAATCGCATGAGTACGGCGTCGGAGCTGCCGAGGCTTCTGGATCGGATCGCGCGTCGACGTCAGGGCGTAGCGGACCGCCGCGGGTGGCCGCCGAGTGCGATACGAAGTTGCCCGAGAAGGACATTCGCGGCCGGGCGGCCCGATCGGTCGGCGCGCCAGGCGAGGGCGAGGCGGCCGGTGATCCGGGGCTCGACGATGGTGAGGACGCGGATGTCGGCGGGGACGGCGTCACCGAGCGCGGGGACCACGGCGGTGCCCAGACCGCTCGCCGCCAGGCGCAGCAGCAGTGGGGGAGCGGCGGCTTCGAAGGCCACATTCGGGGTGAAACCCGCTGCGGCGCAAGTGCGTTCGAAGACGCCGCGCAGGCCGGTGCCGCGCGGCAGGCAGCTCAGCTGACGGTCGGCGAGTTCGGCGAGGGTGATGGTCGCGGCGGGGCCGGGCGCGTCCCGGGCGACGGCGGCCACCAGCGGGGTCTCCAGGATGACGTCGACCTCGATGCCGGAGCGCGGTGGTGCGCCGGTGAGGCCGACCAGGGCGATGTCGAGGTCATCGCGGTCGAGGGCGTCGAGCATGTTCTCGGCAGTGTCCTCGGTGAGGCTGATCCCGACCCGCGGGTGATCTTCGTGGAAGTCGGCGAGCACGCGGGCGATGTCGAATTCCTCGGTGGCGGCCCCCGAGATGACGCCCAGCCGGACGTGTCCGCGCAGCAGCCCGGTGAACTCCTGCACCGTGGCGGTGATCCGGTCCGTCGCGGCCAGCGCGGCCCGGGCGTGGTCGAGGACCGCGAGGCCGACCTCGGTCGGGGTGACGGTGCGCGCGCCGCGATCGAGCAGCCGCTGGCCGAGCTCGCGTTCGAGCTGCCGGATCTGCGCGCTGAGCCCGGGCTGGGTGAGGTGCAGGCGCTCGGCCGCCCGGGTGAAGCCGCCCTCGTCGACGACGGTCACGAAGTACCGCAGCTGCCGCAATTCCATAACAGTCGATTATAGGAATAAGAAGAACTATCTGTTGTACTTCTCGATCGGCCGCGCGCAGGGTGGAGTCATGACCGAGAACGCAGCGCAGACCGTCGACGCACCCCACACCACCGGACCGGTGTTCCGTCCCGGCGACACCGGATACTCCGAAGAGGTCGCGGGCTTCCAGACCGCCTATACCCATCGTCCCGCTCTCGTGGTCGGTGCGGTCACCGCCGAGGACGTCCGGGCCGCCGTGGAATACGCCGCGCGGCACCGGCTTCCGGTCGCGGTGCAGGCCACCGGGCACGGCCTGTCGGTGGCCGCCGACGCCGGAGTGCTCATCACCACCACGCGGATGGATGCCGTCACCGTGGATCCCGTCGCCCGCACCGCGCGGATCGGGGCCGGAGTGCGGGCGGGCGCGCTGGTCGAGGCCGCGGCCGCGCACGGGCTGGCACCGTTGAACGGGTCGTCGCTGTCGGTCGGGGTGGCCGGATACGTGCTCGGGGGCGGGCTGGGCCTGCTCGGGCGCGAATTCGGTTACGCCGCCGACCACGTGCGCGCGATAGACCTGGTGACCGCCGACGGCCGCATGCGCACCCTCACCCCCGGCGACGAACTCTTCGACGCCGTCCTCGGCACCGGCGGCAACTTCGGTGTCGTCACCGGACTGGAGCTCGATCTCGTCCCGATCGCCGAGATCTACGGTGGTCAGCTGGTGTTCCCCACCGAACTCGTCGACACCGCCCTCGAGACCTGGCGCCAGTGGACCGCGACACTGCCGGACACCCTCACCTCCACCGTCGCCGTGCTGACCTACCCCGACATCCAGGCGCTGCCGGAACCATTGCGCGGCAAGCACCTCGCCTCGATCCGGATCGCCTTCCACGGCACCGCCGAGGAGGGCGAGCGGCTGGTCGCGCCGCTGCGCGCGATCGGTGACCGGCTGCGCGACGACCTGCGCGTCCTGCCGTACACCGAATCGCACACGATCCACAGCGACCCCGACTTCCCGCACGCCTACGCCGCCACCAACGCGCTGCTGTCCGAACTGACCCCGGCGGGCCTGGCCGCCCTGCGCGCGCTCACCGCACCCGGGGGACCGGTGGAGGCCGTCGTCGACATCCGCCACCTCGGCGGCGCCCTGCGTCACGGCGGCGCCTCGATCGGCCATCGCGACGCCGGCTACGTCGTGCGGGTGATCACCGGCGCCGACGGCGATGCCGAACCCGCCGAGCTGGGCCTCGTGCGGGAAGCCCTGGCGCCGTGGACGATCGGGCACAGCCTGAACTTCCTCTACGGCGCGGGCGCGGCCGCCGACGCCGCCCAGACCGGAGCCGGTTTCGCCCCGGCCACGCTGCGCCGGCTGGCCGAGCTCAAGCGAATCCACGACCCGCGCAACATGTTCCGCTTCAACCGCAATATCGCCCCGGCCTGACATCCGGAATGTCCGATCTTGCCGATCCGGGCGGTATCTACTATCTTGATGATATCACTCAGATATCGGGAGGATGTCATGGAACTGCGCTCCGCATTCCGGCTCAACGGGTTCGTCGTGCTGCTGGGGTGGCTGGTGTTCACCCTGGCCTTCGGCGCGGCGGCCGTCGTCGCCTTCATCGCCGCCACCCAGCACGACGGTGGCGCCCTGGCGTGGGCGGGCGCGGGGATCGCGGTGTTCGCGGCGGTGGTCGTGCTGCTGCTGGCCACCGGGCTGATCATCGTCAACCCCAACGAGGCCAAGGTGATCACCTTCTTCGGCCGCTACATCGGCTCGGTCAGCGAGCCCGGGTTCTTCTCGGTGGTGCCACTGGCCGACCGCAAGTCCATCTCGCTGCGGGTGCGCAACTTCGAGACCCAGAAGCTGAAGGTCAACGACGCCGACGGCAACCCGGTGGAGATCGCGGCGGTCGTCGTCTACAAGGTGGTCGACAGCTTCAAGGCCGCCTTCGCGGTCGACGACTACGAGGAGTACGTGGAGACCCAGTCGGAGGCGGCGGTGCGGCACCTGGCCACCACCCACCCCTACGACGCCCACGACGACAGCCGCACCAGCCTGCGCGACGGCGCCGAAGTGGCCGAGGAACTCACCGTCGAGCTGCGGGAACGCACGCTCACCGCCGGTATCGAGGTCATCGAGGCGCGCATCACCCACCTGGCGTACGCGCCCGAGATCGCCCAGGCGATGCTGGTGCGCCAGCAGGCCGCCCAGGTCGTCGCCGCCCGCACCCACATCGTCGAGGGCGCGGTGGGCATGGTCGGCCTGGCCCTGGACCGCCTCGCCGCAGCGGGCACCGTGGAACTCGACGAGGAACGCAAGGCCGCCATGGTCTCGAACCTGCTGGTCGTGCTCTGCGGCGACCGCGCCACCCAGCCGGTCGTCAACACCGGATCCCTCTACGCCTGAGGGCTCCATGACCGCGCAGAAGAAGGAACCCAAGAAGGTCCTGCTGCGGCTCGATCCGGCCGTCCACGAGGCACTCGCCAAGTGGGCGGCCGACGACCTGCGCAGCGTCAACTCCCAGATCGAATACGCCCTACGCCTGGCCCTCGACCAAGCCGGCCGCAAACCCCGACGCGACTGACGGCGGGCTCGCGCGCCGATCGGGGCACTCCGCGCAGCCGCGCGATAGTGATCGGTCACGAATTCCGGGTCGCGGAGGTGGTCGAGGAGAGTGTTTGTGCCTGAACAACCCGCCGGGGCGCATTCGGGGGCAACCGAACTCGCGTGCGCCGGTAAATTGTTCCGGTGCCCATCTCGTTCGACATTCCTGGAATGCAGCAGTTGGACAACACGACCTGGGGGAATCCGGCCACTCGTGATGTCGTCGCGTTGACCTATGTCAACGGCAGGCCCGATCTGCCTGCGCGCCTGCACGATCTGCGGCGGCTGCGCAAGCGGCTGGCCGAACACCATGCCCGCACCGGCTGCCTGATCGAGGCGTTCGTGGTGTGGGTGGACCAGTTGCCCGCGCTGCTGCGCGTGGAGAAGACCCAGTTGCCGGGACCGCGCGGCGCGCTCGTGTTCGCCGCGTCGATCGTGGTGCCCAAGGACCGGTGCTCGGCGGTGTTCCAGATCATCTGCCCGGAAACCGGGGTGCCGGGTGCGCGCGAGACCGCGATCGGCGCGCAGGTCCATCGCTCGGAGATGTGCCCACCGCATCCGTACGCGCCGGGTCTGCGCGGCAAGCTGCCGTATCTGCTGTCCGACGACGTCCGGTTCGACCCGGTCTTCCCCGACCACGCGCTGACCAGGGCCCGCCGCTGGATCGCCGAGACCGTGCCGAATGTGCAGGTCGACCCGTCCTTCGCGGCGCTGCCCGAGTTCTAGGCGCCCGGTTTCTCGGCGACGAAGATGGCGGTGCCGGGGAAGATCTCCCCGCGCAGCGGCGACCACTGGCCCCACTCGCGGTCGAGCCATTCGGGCCAGTCCGGTTCGACGATGTCGAGCAGGATCAGCCCGGCGCCGACGATCTCGCGCACGCGGTCGCCGAGGGTGCGGTGGTGCTCCACATAGGTGGGTTCGCCGTCGCCGTCGACCTCTACATAGGGCGTGCGGTCGAAGTAGGGGATCCGCGCGACCAGACCTTCCTCGCCCGGATCGTCGGGGAAGATCCAGCGCATCGGATGGTTCACCGAGAACACCCAGCGCCCACCTGGCCGCAACACCCGGGCGACCTCGCGCATCACCAGCGCCGAATCGGCCACGAACGGCACCCCGCCGAACGCCGAGCAGGCCAGATCGAAGGACGCGTCGGCGAAGGGCAGCGCCTCGGCGCCCGCCTGCACCAGCGGCACCCGCGGACCGCCGGCCGCCATCGCGGCCAGCCCGCGCTCGAGCATGCCCATCGACAGGTCCAGCCCGACCGGGTGCGCGCCCTGGCCCGCCAGCCAGCGCGAACAGGGTGCCGAGCCGCAGCCGATCTCGAGCACCGACTTGCCCCGCACCTCGCCGAGGAAACGCATATCGCCCTCGTGCAGGCCCTCGGGACACCAGACGAACTCCCCACCGGGGGAGTCGACCCCGAGGAACTCGGCGTGGGTCTGGTGATACTGGTCGGCATCGGCGTCCCACCAGCGCCTGCTCGCGCGTTCGCTGGCGGCGGAACCGATCTTGGTTCGGGTGGTCGCGGTGGTTCCCAGCAGCGCGTTGGCCTGCGCGTGGCGTTCGTCGTCGGACACGCCGAACAGGGTATCGGCGTGGTGCGGGGGGTGGTTTGCCCGGCTCGGCGGGGGTCGCGTACGCTGAGGCACGCGAGTGTCTTTCGAGGGGCCTGTAGGCGCGCGAGTCGCGTGGGTACAGTATCCGATGACGGAGCCACCCGTGCTGAGTTCGATCATCGGCAACTGTGGCGGTCCGTGCGATACTTCTTCAGTATCCTTCGTCGCCTCGTCGCGGTGATCTCGCAGCGTACCGAAAGTTCCAATGTCCGCAACCGACCACAATCCGTCCGGAGCAAATCCACATATGCCCACCACCGTCACCTCGCCGCAGGTAGCCGTCAACGACATCGGCTCCGCCGAGGACTTCCTCGCCGCCATCGACGCCACGATCAAGTACTTCAACGATGGTGACATCGTCGAAGGCACCATCGTCAAGGTCGATCGCGACGAGGTCCTGCTCGACATCGGTTACAAGACCGAAGGCGTCATCCCCTCCCGTGAACTCTCCATCAAGCACGATGTCGACCCGAACGAGGTCGTTTCCGTGGGCGATGAGGTCGAGGCCCTGGTTCTCACCAAGGAGGACAAGGAAGGCCGCCTGATCCTGTCGAAGAAGCGGGCGCAGTACGAGCGCGCGTGGGGCACGATCGAGGAGCTCAAGGAGAAGGACGAGGCCGTCAAGGGCACCGTCATCGAGGTCGTCAAGGGCGGCCTGATCCTCGACATCGGCCTCCGTGGCTTCCTGCCCGCCTCGCTCGTCGAGATGCGTCGTGTCCGCGACCTCCAGCCGTACGTCGGCAAGGAGATCGAGGCCAAGATCATCGAGCTCGACAAGAACCGCAACAACGTGGTCCTGTCGCGTCGCGCCTGGCTCGAGCAGACCCAGTCCGAGGTCCGCTCCGAGTTCCTGCACCAGCTGCAGAAGGGCCAGGTCCGCAAGGGTGTGGTCTCCTCGATCGTCAACTTCGGTGCCTTCGTGGACCTGGGCGGCGTCGACGGCCTGGTGCACGTCTCCGAGCTGTCCTGGAAGCACATCGACCACCCGTCCGAGGTCGTCGAGGTCGGCAACGAGGTCACCGTCGAGGTTCTCGACGTCGATCTGGACCGCGAGCGCGTCTCCCTGTCGCTCAAGGCGACCCAGGAAGACCCGTGGCGTCAGTTCGCCCGCACCCACGCGATCGGCCAGATCGTGCCGGGCAAGGTCACCAAGCTGGTTCCGTTCGGTGCGTTCGTGCGCGTCGAAGAGGGCATCGAGGGCCTGGTGCACATCTCCGAGCTGGCCGAGCGCCACGTGGAGGTCCCGGACCAGGTCGTGGCCGTCGGCGACGACGCGATGGTCAAGGTCATCGACATCGACCTGGAGCGTCGCCGGATCTCGCTGTCGCTGAAGCAGGCGAACGAGGACTACCACGCCGAGTTCGACCCGTCGAAGTACGGCATGGCCGACAGCTACGACGACGCGGGCAACTACATCTTCCCCGAAGGCTTCGACCCCGACACCAACGAGTGGCTCGAGGGCTTCGACAAGCAGCGTGAAGAGTGGGAAGGCCGCTACGCCGAGGCCGAGCGTCGCCACAAGATGCACACCGCTCAGATGGAGAAGATGGCGGCCGACGCCGCCGCCGAGGCCGCCAACGGCGGTGCCACCTCGGGCAACTACTCCTCCGAGAGCGGCTCGCAGGCCTCCTCCGGCCCGGCCGAGTCCTCGGGCGGTTCGCTGGCCAGCGACGCCCAGCTCGCGGCTCTGCGGGAGAAGCTCTCCGGCAACGCCTGATTCGGGTAGAGCTCCACACCGAAGGCCCTGGTCCATCCGGACCGGGGCCTTCGGCCTTTTCCGGCAGGAGTATCGTTCGCGCCGATCGCAACATCCCTGCGGACGAAGGCGTTGGCGTCGATGATGAGTTCTGGTCCCTTCGCCGGTCTCAACCGGCGTCAGTTCCTCGCCAAGGCGATGGCCGCCGGAGCGGTGGGAACCCTTGCCACGTGGGCGAATCCGATCATCGACCGGGCCTTCGCCGCCGACCCGGCGGGCATGGGCGGCCTCGGTGACATCGAGCATGTCGTGCTGCTCATGCAGGAGAATCGTTCCTTCGACCACTATTTCGGCACGCTGGCCGGGGTGCGCGGATTCGGCGAGGCCTCCACCGCCTGGCGTCAGTACGGCTGGTCACCCGGAATCGGCCCCACCGCCGACGGTTTCGTGGAACCGTTCCGCCTCGACACCACCGCGGGCGCCACCCTCGACGGCGAGTGCATCAACGACCCCGACCACTCCTGGCCCGGGATGCACCAGGCCTTCGCCGACGGCCGCAACGACGGCTGGATGCCGATGTCGGTGGCCTCGGTCGGCCCGGCCAACGCCCCCGCCGCCATGGGTTACTACCTGCCCGAAGACATTCCGATCCACACCGAGCTCGCCCAGGCGTTCACGCTCTGCGACAACTACCACTGCTCGGTACTCGGCCCGACCGACCCCAACCGGCTCTACTGGATCAGCGCGACCCTCGACCCCGACGGGCTGGCGGGCGGACCGCTCGTCGAGACCCCGCTGCTGATCCCGAAGAACGTCTACAGCTGGCGCACCTATCCGGAGAACCTGTCCGAGGCCGGGGTGAGCTGGAAGATCTACAGCAATCGCGATGTCGGGCCCGCGTCGTCGATGATCCTGGACGGGATGATGGGCTGCTTCACCCAGGCCGCCGATCCGGCCTCGGAACTGGCCCGGCGCGGCATCGCGCCGGTGTACCCCAACGACTTCCAGGCCGATGTCGCCGCCGGGACGCTGCCCGCCGTGTCCTGGGTGGTGCCCTCGGTCCTGCACTGCGAGCACCCCGCGCTGCCCGCCGCGTTCGGCGCGCTGGGCATCGTCCAGTTGCTCGACATCCTCACTTCGAATCCCGCGGTGTGGGAGAAGACCGCGCTGATCATCAGCTACGACGAGAACGGCGGATTCTTCGATCACGTCGTCCCGCCCACCCCGCCACCGGGCACGCCCGGGG
The DNA here is from genome assembly GCF_053602435.1 of Nocardia sp. NPDC004415. NCBI lineage: Bacteria > Bacillati > Actinomycetota > Actinomycetes > Mycobacteriales > Nocardiaceae > Nocardia > Nocardia sp. NPDC004415. The sequence continues at coordinate 17,113 of NZ_JBSGDP010000015.1, read as the reverse complement.
AGTTCCTGACCGTCCCGCTGGAGCGGGTGCCCGCCGCGGGTGGGATCGCCGGACCGATCGGGCTCGGCTATCGCGTGCCGTGCCTGGTGATCTCGCCCTACAGCCGGGGCGGCCTGGTCGCCTCGGAGACCTTCGACCACACCTCGCAGCTGCGGCTGCTGGAGACCCGGTTCGGGGTGGACGTCCCGAATCTCACGGCCTGGCGGCGCGGTGTCACCGGGGACATGACCTCCACCTTCGATTTCGCCACCGCGCCCGACGCCGCCCGCCCGGTCCTGCCGGACCCCCGGCCCAAGGCCGACGCGGCGATCGCGCAGTGCGGCCCGAACATCGCGGCGGGCACCCTCGGGCAGGGCGTGCCGTATCCGGTGCCGCCCAATGCCATGCCCGGTCAGCAGCCGGGGACGCGGCGCGCGCCGAGCGGTCCGGTGACGGTGTGAGCTCAGCTCGCGGCGGCGGGCACCCAGTAGGCGGCGGCCATGCTGGGCCGTCGGCGCATCGCGGCGAAACTGTGTCTGGCGGGGGAGAGCAGCGCGGTGAACCACGAGCGCCGGTATTCGGCCAGACTCGCGGCGACGGCGGGGAATTCGACGCAGTGCACGCCCCCCGGCATACCCAGACGGTGGCGAGCCCCCCGCTGGTCTTTGCTGCTCATGATCATCCTTCGTCTCGCTGATTCGGCCTTCCGCCTGCGCGAACAGTAGTCGACGCGACGCGCCCGGCCGCGGATTTTGCGTCGTGGCGCTCGGGCGTGTCGGATGCGAGACTGGGCCCATGTTGCGGATCGGCCTCACCGGAGGCATGGGAGCAGGAAAGTCCACAGTGGCGCGCACGCTGGTCGACCTGGGGGCGGTACTCGTCGACTCCGACGCGATCGCCCGCGAGGTCGTCGCGCCCGGTACGCCGGGGCTGGCGGCGCTGGTCGAGGCGTTCGGCGAGCAGATCCTGGCGGCCGACGGCAGCCTGGACCGGCCCGCGCTGGCCGCGGTCGCCTTCGCCGACGACGAGTCACGGACCACGCTCAACGCCATCACCCACCCGCTCGTCGGCGCGCGCACCGCCGAGCTGATCGGCGCCGCACCCGCGGACGCCATTGTCGTGCAGGACATTCCGCTGCTGGTGGAGAACGGGCTCGCCCCGCTCATGCAGCTGGTGCTGGTGGTCGGGGCCGATATCGAGACCCGGCTGCGCCGCCTGGTGGAGCATCGCGGGGTCGCCGAGGCCGACGCGCGGACCCGCATCGCCGCGCAGGCCACCGACGAGCAGCGCCACGCGGTCGCCGATGTCTGGCTGGACAACAACGGCGCCCCCGAGGTGGTCGCCGAGCAGGTGCGCGCGCTGTGGGAGCGGCGGCTGGTGCCGTTCGAACGCAATCAGCGCGACGGGGTCCGCGCGCGGGCCGAGTACCGGCTGCTGCCCGCCGATCCCGAATGGGCGGCCCAGGCCCGGCGGATCATCGCCCGCCTGCACCTGCTGTGTGGGGCCTCGGCGGTGCGGATCGACCATGTCGGGTCCACCGCGGTGCCCGGCTTGCCCGCCAAGGACGTCATCGACATCCAGGTCACGGTGGCCGATCTGGCCACGGCCGACTCGCTGGCGGGCGCGCTGGGCGCGGCCGGCTTCCCGCTCGCCGCGTCGGTGACCCACGACAACCCGAAGCCGACCCCCGGCGATCCCTCGGGCACCGACCTGGACCGGTGGGGCAAACGGCTGCACGGCAATGCCGACCCGGCCCGTCCGGCGAACATCCATCTGCGCGTGCAGGATTCGCCCGGTCAGCGCTTCGCCCTGGAGCTACGCGACTGGCTGCGTGCCGAGCCGGACGCGCGGGAGGACTATCTGGCGGTCAAGCGGGAGGCCGAACAGGCCGCCGTCGACAAGGCGGGCGAGGCGGCGGGCCAGGCCTACTACGCGGTGAAGGAACCGTGGTTCGACCAGGTCTATCCGGTGGTCACCGAGTGGGCCCACGCTCGCGCGTGACTCCGATGCCAATCTGTTAAACGCCAATGTTTCGGAAACTGGCCGTGCCGTGCCGTGCGCTGTGTAAATTGTGCCGGGTCACTACAGGGTGACTCGATTCACAGGGAAGTTGTAGCGCGTATGACAACACAGCATCGTCAGTTCGGCCGGGCGGGCTTCGGTATCACCGCACTCGGCGCCGTCGCGGCCAGCGTTGTGCTGGCCGCCCCGCAGGCCTCGGCCTGGGTCGGCAACCTCAATGTGGCGGGCGAGAACCACAAGGTCGGCTGCAGTTACAAGCTGACCGCCGCGGTCGAGGTCGATCGGCTGACCTCGGTGAAGTTCACCGACAACGGCGTGGACATCCCCGGCAGCCCGGTCTCGCCCTCGGTGCTCTCGGGCACGGTGAGCATCACCTGGAAGCCGACCACGGCCGGTCAGCACAAGCTCGAGGCGCGTCAGCTGCTGATCAGCGATTCGATCACGGTCACCGTGAGCGAGGCGGCCGCGACTGGCAGCGCGGGCTGCGGCGGCGGCCTGGCGGATCTGCTGCCCAGCCTGTCGGCGGGCTGATCCACCGACTGTTGTCCCGGCACCGCCGGCGACCTCGCTACCGAGGGTCGCCGGCGGTGCTGTCGTTTCAGCGCCAGGTGATGGTCATCCCGAGATCGGCCAGCCAGTTCTCCAGGTTGTAGCCGTGCGCGGCGATCCCGTCGATGGCCGCGGTGGCGTGCTCGATGGCGGCCTGGCATTGCGCGGGAGTGAGCTGACCTCCGGTGTTGGCGGCGAGCAGCTCGTCGATGTCGACCAGGCGCACATCGCGGCCGGTGCGGACGAGGACATCGAGATAGTGGTCGATCGAGCGCCACAGGGTCGGCGATTCCCGGGTGAACTCGCCGATGTCGACATAGATGTCCTGCCACTGCTCGACGCCGGGGTTGTAGCCGAACACGGTGGCGCGCAGCGCGAGCTCGGGCACGATCCAGGACTCGAGATAGTGGAAGTTCGGGTGGTCGGATGTGCGGGCCATGTAGAGCCCCCACGGCTCCTCCCGGTAGACCTCCACCGGCCGGACGAACCCTTTGGGATCGGTGTTCGTCTGCGCCGCGATGTCGAAGTACTCGACCTTGGGTGGGTGCACGTGCACGGTGGATGCCTGCGTCATGATCGCAGAATCTACCGCCGACCTGGTGTGGGCGCCCGCGCGCGGACTCACATCCAGGTCAGCGTGATCCCCCGGGTGCGCAACCACTGCTCGACATCGTGGTCCTGCGCGGCGAGGCCGTCGAGGACAACGGCCGCGTGCTCGAAGGCGCGATCGGCGTCCTCGGTGGTGACGTGTCCTGCGGCATGTGCGGCGAGTAGAGCACTCGCTCCGCGCAGGCTCGACGACCGGCCGCGCCGCACGGCCACGTCCAGGAAGTAGTCGGTGGCCTTCCAGCGTTTCGGCGCGACCTGGACGATCTCGGCGATGTCGAGGACGTAGTCGTGACTGCGGTGGTGACCGGGGCGGTCGTGCTCGATGGTGAGGCGGATCGACAGGCCCGGCAGCAGCCAGGACTCCTCGTAGCGGCCGTGCGGCCGGTCGAGGGTGCGGGCCAGGTAGATGCCCCAGGGCTGCGTCTCGTACCGGTCCACCGGGCGGATGTAGCCCCTGGTGTCGGTGGCGGTGAGCTCGGCCAGGTCGAAGAACTCGACCCGCGGGCGTGCGGGTGGTGAACCCGCCGTCGTCGGCGGTGGGGGTTGCGGACCCCGGATCTCGCGCGCGAAGTATCCCGCGAATCCGGTGACGGCCGGAGCCGCGACGAGCAGGGGAAGCAGAGCGCTCATGGCCTTGTCCTTCACCACGTGCCGATGATCAGCTCAGGGTACGCCCGGATCGGGCCTCGTGCCGGGCGTGTCGCCGGACCGCGCGACCGAATGACGTTGGTACATCGGACTTTTCGGGCAGGCGATGGATTGCCGGTAGTTTGCCGGTCCCCGGTGCGGTGTGTGGTGCGGGTCGCCGCCGGTGAAACTTGTCGGTGGTCGGGCCTAACCTGGTGGGCATGGCATTCGCAACCGAGATTCCGGCGGAAGGGTACGAGGAACGGGGGCACCCGCTCGCGCATTCCGAGCACCGGCCCGTCGGCACGATCGAACGCGCCGGGGGGCGCTTCGAGGTGGTCAGCGAGCACAAACCCGCTGGTGACCAGCCCGCGGCCATCGCCGAACTGGAACGGCGCGTCACCGCGGGCGAGAAGGACGTGGTGCTGCTCGGCGCCACCGGCACCGGCAAGTCGGCCACCACCGCGTGGCTGATCGAGAAGCTGCAGCGGCCCACCCTGGTGATGGCGCCGAACAAGACCCTCGCGGCCCAGCTGGCCAACGAGTTGCGCGAGATGCTGCCGCACAACGCGGTGGAGTACTTCGTCTCGTACTACGACTACTACCAGCCCGAGGCCTACATCGCGCAGACCGATACCTACATCGAGAAGGACAGCTCGATCAACGACGACGTCGAGCGGCTGCGCCACTCGGCCACCTCGAGCCTGCTCTCGCGCCGCGACGTGGTGGTGGTGGCCTCGGTGTCGTGTATCTACGGCCTGGGCACGCCCCAGTCGTATCTGGACCGGTCGGTGCAGCTCGAGGTGGGCGGCGAGGTCGACCGCGACGCGCTGCTGCGGCTGCTGGTCGACGTGCAGTACACCCGCAACGACATGGCCTTCACCCGCGGCACCTTCCGGGTGCGCGGCGACACCGTCGAGATCATCCCCTCCTACGAGGAACTCGCGGTCCGCATCGAGTTCTTCGGTGACGAGATCGAAGCGCTGTACTACCTGCACCCACTCACCGGCGACGTGGTGCGCCAGGTCGACTCGCTGCGGATCTTCCCGGCCACCCACTACGTGGCCGGTCCGGAGCGGATGAACCGCGCGGTCGCCGATATCGAGGCCGAGCTGGCCGAACGGCTGGCCGAGCTGGAGAAGCAGGGCAAACTGCTCGAGGCCCAGCGCCTGCGCATGCGCACCGAGTACGACCTGGAGATGATCCGCCAGGTGGGTTTCTGCTCCGGTATCGAGAACTACTCGCGCCACATCGACGGGCGTCCGGCGGGCTCGGCTCCGGCCACCCTGCTGGACTATTTCCCCGACGACTTCCTGCTGGTGATCGACGAATCGCATGTCACCGTGCCGCAGATCGGCGGCATGTTCGAAGGTGACATGTCGCGCAAGCGCAACCTCGTCGAATTCGGTTTCCGGCTGCCGTCGGCGGTCGACAACCGGCCGTTGACCTGGGAGGAGTTCGCCGACCGGATCGGTCAGGCGGTCTACCTCTCGGCGACTCCCGGTCCCTACGAGCTAGGGCAGGTCGGCGGTGAGGTGGTCGAGCAGGTGATCCGCCCGACCGGCCTGGTCGACCCGCAGGTGGTGGTGAAGCCGACCAAGGGCCAGATCGACGACCTGGTGCACGAGATCCGCGGCCGCACCGAGCGCGACGAGCGGGTGCTGGTCACCACCCTGACCAAGAAGATGGCCGAGGACCTCACCGACTATCTGCTCGGGCTGGGCGTGCGGGTGCGCTATCTGCACTCCGAGATCGACACGCTGCGTCGCGTGGAGCTGCTGCGTCAGCTGCGGCTGGGCGAATACGACGTGCTGGTGGGCATCAACCTGCTGCGCGAGGGTCTCGACCTGCCCGAGGTGTCGCTGGTGGCGATCCTGGACGCCGACAAGGAAGGCTTCCTGCGGTCGAGCACCAGCCTCATCCAGACCATCGGCCGTGCGGCGCGCAACGTCTCCGGTGAAGTGCACATGTACGCCGACAAGATCACCGACTCGATGCGGCACGCCATCGACGAGACCGACCGCCGCCGCGCCAAGCAGATCGCCTACAACGAGGCCAACGGCATCGACCCGCAGCCGCTGCGCAAGAAGATCGCCGACATCCTCGACCAGGTGTATCAGGAGGCCGAGGACGAGGTCGCCGTCGGCGGCTCGGGCCGCAACGCCAGCCGTGGCCGCCGTGCCCAGGGCGAGCCCGGCCGCGCGGTCAGCGCCGGGGTCTACGCCGACCGCGACGTGAAATCGATGCCGCGCGCCGAACTGGCCGACCTGGTCACCGAGCTCACCGCGCAGATGATGAACGCGGCCCGCGAACTCCAGTTCGAGCTGGCCGGCCGCTTACGCGACGAGATCGCCGACCTCAAGAAGGAGCTACGCGGTATGGACGCCGCGGGGATCGGTTGACCGGTGGCGGTTCGGAGACCGACCTCGACAACGTCACCACCCCGGGTTTTCGGCCGCCTCCCGCGGCTCCGGCCGCTAAGGAGTCCCAGCCATCCAAGCCGCGATGCGCCGGTCGGCTTCCTCGCGGGAGACCTCTTCGACGCGGGTGATCACCGCCCAGCGGTGGCCGAAGGGGTCGATCACCACGCCGAAGCGTTCGCCGTTGACGAAGGTCTGCGGCTCTTCGGCGCTGCGGGCGCCGTGGTCGATCGCCCGGGCGACGACGGTGTCGACGTCGGGGCAGTAGTGCACGATCGAGGTGTGTACCCAGTCCTGCGGCGCGAGGACATCGTTCTCCGGGATCGGCATGCCGAGCTGGAGGGTGGAGTCGCCGATGAGCAGTTCGGCGTGGGCGGGCTGCCCGTCGGGGCGGTCGGCGCGGCTGAGCACCTTCGCGCCGAACACCGTGGTGTAGAAGTCGATGGCCGCGTTGCCGTCGGGCACGGCAAGGAAACAGGTGATGGAGTGGTAGCCCTCGGGAACGGGCGCAACGGTTTCGGTCATGTCATCGATCTTGGTCGGCAGGCGCGCGGGGGTCTTGTAAGAACGCGACAGTCCGGACCGGGGGTTCGTCGTGCCCGGTGAACGGCCGGAATCCGGTGATCAGCGCGGCATCCTGCATCCGGGGGAGCAGGCCCGGCATCGCAGCCTGGACCGGATGCCGGTCGGGCCCGCGCTGTCCGGATTCGCCGACCGGTACTGGGTGGTGCGCTGGGACCTGCGTGGGCGCCCGGCCTATCGGGCCGAGGTGCTGTCGTTTCCGTGCGTGAACGTCACCTTCGAACGCAGCGAATTGCGCACGGGTGGTTTCGTCAACGGGGTGTGCACCACCAAGTACGTGCGCGAGCTCAGCGGGGAGGGCGAGACGTTCGGAATCCGTTTCGTCCCGGGCGGTTTCGGTGCCTTCACCGGCATGGATGTCGGTGCGCTGCGCGATGATTCGGCTCCGCTGGCCGAGGTGCTCCCGGCCGCGGCGGGGCTGGCCGAGCGGGTGCTGGCCGAGCCGTCCGACGAGCGCAGGCGGGTGGTGATCGAGGAATTCTTCGCGGGCCGTGGCCGCGCGGACGACCCGCATTTCGCCTTGGTCGCGCGCGTCGTCGCGGCGATGGCCGACGATCCGGAGCTCACCAGGGTCGATCAGGTCACCGACCGATTCGGGGTCCCGGTCCGCACCGTGCAGCGATTGTTCCGGCGTTATGTGGGGGCCGGGCCGAAATGGGTGCTGTGCCGTTTCCGGTTGCAGGACGCCGCCGATCGGCTGGCCCGGGGCGAGGGGCTGGACCTGGCCGACCTGGCCGCCGATCTCGGCTATTTCGACCAGGCGCATTTCACGCGCGAGTTCACCACGCAGATCGGGATGGCGCCGTCGGAATACGCGCGCGCGGCCGCGTCGGGGCAGCCCGCGGCACGCTGACCGTGCCGCCGGTGGGCTGCCCGGTAATTCCGGGTGATGTGAGGAAAGTCCCAGCCGCGCAGCGGCATTGATTCTCTTGTGATAGGCCACAATTTCGCGTGTCCGGTCTGTAATAGCCGCAGGTGGCTGTTCAGCGATGTCGCGCAGGCCACCGCACCAGGGCGGACACCGATCGACACCCCCGGTGTGATCTGTTGCGATTTCTGATAAATCGCCCTGTTTTGGCGTTAGGGTCGTCCCAATTGCCGCGCCGACGCTCGATTCCCGGGTGGTTCGGTGCCGGCGCCGACCAAGTTGGAGGAGAGATGACCGCCTACCGGACCATTGTCGTCGGTACTGATGGCTCGGACTCGTCGTACGTCGCAGTGGAGAAGGCCGCCGCACTCGCCGGCGCTGCGGAGGCCACTCTCGTGCTCGCCTGCGCGTACTTCCCGACCGACGATCGCGACGTCGCCGCCGCGGCCGATGTGCTCAAGGACGAGGCCTACCAGGTCCGCGGTTCCGCGCCGACCAACGAGATCCTGCACGTCGCCAGGGAGAAGGCGACTGCCGCGGGTGCCAAGAACATCGTCGAGCGCGCCATCGTCGGCGAGCCGGTCGACTCGCTGCTCGACCTGGTCCGCGAGACCAAGGCCGACCTGCTCGTCGTCGGTAACCGGGGTCTGAACACCCTCACCGGCCGCCTGCTGGGCTCGGTGCCCTCGGACGTGGCGCGCAAGTCGCGCTCGGACGTCCTGATCGTGCACACCGTCCGCTAGCCGGACGGACGAAAGCCCCGGACCGTCCGCGGTCCGGGGCTTTCGTGTGTATCAGGCGGGTTCGAGCGCCGCGAGGACCTCGGGCAGGTCCTCGGTGTGCACCACGGACAGCCGCTGGGTGGCGCGGGTGAGCGCCACGTACAGGTCGTTGAGCCCGCGCGGGGACTCGCTCAGAATCGCCCGCGGTTCCACCAGATACACCCGGTCGAACTCCAGACCCTTCGCGTCGTGCACGGTCAGCACCTGCACCGATTCCCCGGCGAGGGGGGACAGTTCGGCGATCAGCGCCGCGGGCGCGAGCACCGCGCTGGTGCCCGGCCCGTGCCCGAGTTCGAGCAGCCGGGCCACCTCGTCGCGGACCTGTTCGGGACGCACCCGGTGCGCGCGGGGCGGGTGGCCCGTCTCGCGCACCGAGCGGGGCACCCGGCCGTCGGGATCGATCGCGGCCAGCACGTCACCGGCGACCGCCATGATCTCGGCGGGGGTGCGGTAGTTCACCGACAGTTCGGTGAGCTTCCAGCGCTGGGCCACATACGGTTCCAGCACGCGCTGCCACGACGACGCGCCCGCCGGATCGCCGGTCTGCGCGACATCGCCGACCACCGTGATCCAGCGGTTGGGGATGCGCCGCATGACCATCCGCCAGGCCATCTCCGAGAGTTCCTGCGCCTCGTCGACGATCACGTGGCCGTAGGTCCAGGTGCGGTCGCCCGCGGCGCGCTCGGCGGTGGTCTGCCGGTTGCCGAACTCCTGGCGCTGGGCCAGCTGGGAGGCGTCGATCAGGTCGTAGGCCATCAGGATCTCGGGGTCGAGTTCGTCCTCGATGTCCTGCGGCGCCGAACCGGTGAGGATGTCGAGCGCGTCCTGGGCCTCGGCGAGCTGGGCCCGCCAGCGCCGCCGCGAGCGTTCGCGCTCCTCGGTGTCGTCGACGCCGAGCAGTTCGGCCAGCTCGTCGAGCAGCGGGGCGTCGGCGGCGGCGAAGGTGCCGTCGTCGGCGCGCACCAGCTCGGCGCGGTCGTCCGGGCTCAGCGTCTTGGCCGCGCGATCGATGCGGGCCGGGTCGGCGAGCAGATCGGCCAGGACCTCCTGGGGCGACAGGATCGGCCACAGCGCGGTGATGGCGGCCTGCACCTGCGGGTCGGCGCGCATCTCGTCGCCGATCTCGCTGAGGTCGGCGGAGCTGAGCAGGCTCGCGCCACCGGACAGGTCGGCGCCCATGGTGGCGGCGAGCTGGTCGGTGAGCGCGTCGATCACCGAGGACGCGAAGATCGGGCGGGCCAGGTTGTGCGGGCGGCGCGAGGAACGGGCGCGTCCGCGCGCCTTGGTGGCGATCTTGCGGTCCAGGATCACCGGATAGCCGTCGAAGGACAGCCGCACCGGGTCGGCGGGCACCTCCTGCCGGTCGCGCACCGCCTGCTTGAGCACCTCGATCATGGCCGTCGAGCCCTTGATCTCGCCCGCGCGCAGCGAGTCCTCGCGCACCGCCTTCACCCCGGGATACAGGTCGCCGATGGTCGAGAGCAGCACGCCGGTCTCACCGAGCGAGGGCAGCACCTGGCCGATGTAGTCGAGGAAGGTGGCGTTGGGGCCGATGATCAGCACGCCGCTCTTGGCCAGCTGCTGACGGTAGGTGTAGAGCAGGTAGGCCGCGCGGTGCAGTGCCACCGCGGTCTTGCCGGTGCCGGGGCCACCCTGCACCACGAGCACGCTCTTGTGCTCGGAGCGGATGATCGCGTCCTGCTCGCTCTGGATGGTCTCGACGATGTCGTTCATGTGCCCGGTGCGGGCCGCGTTGAGCGCCGAGAGCAGCGCGCTCTCGCCGCCCACGCCGTCGTCGGTGCCGATCGCGCCGTCGCGTTCGGCGGCGCCCAGGTCCAGGTATTCGTCGGTGATGGTGGTGACCGCGCGGTTGCGCGAACGGATGTGACGGCGGCGGATGACGTCTTCGGGGTTGGCGGTGGTGGCCAGGTAGAACGGGCGGGCCAGGGGAGCGCGCCAGTCCAGCAGCAGCGGCTCGTAGTCGTTGTCCTCGTCGAGGATGCCCAGGCGGCCGATGTAGCGCGGCGGCTCGGCGGACTCGCCGTCCAGGTCGATCCGGCCGAAGCACAGGCCGTGCTCGGCGGCGTCGTATTTGGCCAGGTCCTCGTGGTAGAGCTGGGTGAACGACTCCCGTTCGCTGCGTGCCTGCGGGGTGCCACCGGTCTCGAGCAGCACGGTCTTGAGGCGGTTCTGGGCGTACGCGCGCATGCCGTCGAGCTTGGTGTAGAGCACCGAGAGGTACTGCTGCTCCTGGTCGAGCTCGCGGCGGTGAGCCGGTTCCGCGGTGCGTTCCTCGGCGAGGCGGTCGGGCAAAACAGGACTCCTTTGTCACCGCGTTGAGAACAGAGTTGTCGAGTCTACTTGCCCGCGCGGGGTCGGGGTCCGCGTCGAGCGGATCGGTGAACACCGCCGAGCGCGCCTCCGACGCGGGTATTGCGCTCCGGAGCGGCGGTCAGGACGCGTGGGTGCTGTTGGAACGCCGGTTCGGGCCGAGACCGACATCACGATGGGCCGAGGGCTTGTCGCGGTACATGGCCAGGTCGGCGTCGTGCAGGACGGCCTCGGGCGTGCGGTGCTCGTGCGGGCCCAGCTCGGTGATGCCGATCGAGGCGGTGACCTCGAGCCGGTGTCCGCGGGCGATGATCGGCTCGGCCATGGTGGCGCGCAGGCGCTCGATCAGCGCGGGCAGATCGGCGCGCTGCGGATGCCCGGCCAGCAGCACCAGGAACTCGTCGCCGCCGAGGCGCCCGACCAGATCGGTGGACCGCAGTGCGCGCTGCAACCGCTGGGCGACGATCTGCAGCACGATGTCGCCGATGGCGTGGCCGAGGGTGTCGTTGATCGCCTTGAACCCGTCGAGATCGATGAACAGCACCGTGGTGACCAGGCTGCCGCCCTCGTCGGCCAGCGCCGAGGCGAGCTGGGACAGGATCAGCGAGCGGTTGGCCAGCCCGGTCAGCGCGTCGTGGGTGGCCTGGTATTCGAGCTGGCGCCTGCTGGCCCGGAACTCGGTGATGTCGGCGAAGGAGGACACTCCGGAGGAATCCGGGCTGTCGGGATTGAGCAGCCTGCAGTTGCACGACAGCCACACCTGGCTGCCGTCGGCGTGCTGGACACCGAAGATGTACTGGGTGACCGCCTCGCCGGTCGCGAGGGTGTGCGCCATCGGATGCCGCGCGGTGGGCAGCGGATTGCCGTTGCGGTCGACCATGGTCACCGGCAGTTCGTCGATGTGTCTGCCGAGCACCGGGACCGCGTCGTCGATGCCCAGGATCCGCTTGCCCGCCGGATTGATCGATTCGAGCCTGCCCCGCCGGTCGACGACGAGCACGCCCTCCTCGAGCTGGGACACCACCGTGGTGAAGTGCGCCTCGGCGCGCCGGGCCGACGCCTCCGCGGCCCGCTGCGCGGTCAGATCGTGCACGACCACCTGATAGGCCAGCTCGTCCTGCCACACCGTGAGCACCGACACCGTCTGCACCGGGACCGTACGGCCGTCGACGCGGACCAGGTCCATCTCGGTCGGCGGGGAGGCGGAGCCCTCGGCGGTCAGCTGCTCGATGCGGTCCAGCATGGCCGGGATCGAGTCCCGGTGGACGAAATCGGTGATGGACAGGCCGAGCAGATCCTCGGCCGAGCGGGCGCCGAGCAGGCGCACCATGGCCGGATTGACGTAGACGATGGTGCCCGATTCGTGCACGCACAGCGCGTCGGGCGTGTGTTCGACCAGCGAGCGGTACCGCTGCGCGAGCTGCTCGGCGCTCGCGGCGTCCGACGGTGCCTCTTCCACTGCGATACCCCCGATCTCGGCCTCTGGCGACGGTGCACAGGACTATTGTGGTGACCCTCGATGAGATCCGCGAGGAGCGATGTGAAACCGGACGTGCTTCCCGGCGGCATGGCCCACCGACTCGATTCTATGTCCATCGCCGGAGTCGGTGTCGTCTCCGGCTACGGCTGGGGCAGGGAAACGCTGTGGCAGGGACTGCTGGCAGGCAAGCCCGCGGCGCGCCTGCACCCCGGTTACGGGCCCGGACGCGATCAGCACGCCTGGGTCGGCCGGATTCCCGCCCTGGGTGATCCCGCGCACGGGCGCGGGGTGTTCGGGCGCGCCGTCACCGCGGCGGCCGCCGAAGCGGTGGCCGACGCCGAGGCCAGGGGCTGGCGCCGCGCGGGCCGCACGGTGGGGCTGGTGCACGCGGTCACCCTCGGTGATGTCGCCGACTGGCGTGATTTCTACCTCGTCGACCAGGGCCACCGCCGCCCCCGCGACTACCTGCCGCTACTGCCATCGACCCCCGTCTCGGTGGTGATGCAGGAATACGGCTTCCACGGCCCCGCGATGGACGTGTCCGCGGCGTGCAGCTCGGGCACCGTCGCCCTGCTGACCGCCCAGCTGTGGCGGGCCGCGGGCCTCGTCGACGACGTCCTGTGCGTGAGCACCGACATCTCGGCCACCCCCGACATGCTCGACCACTTCGTCCGGATGGGCGCCGCGGTCGCCGATGTCGACCCGTTCACCGCCTGCCGCCCGTTCCAGGAGGGCTCGCTGGGTTTCGTCATGGCCGAGGCCTCGGCGGCGCTGCTGCTCACCGACGCGGTCGACGCCCCCTACGCCCGGGTGCTCGGCGGTGCCATGAACAACGACGCCTTCCACGTCGTCTCCGTCGAGCCGTCGCACACCCAGCTGCTCGCGTGCGCGCGCCAGGCGCTCACCGCCGCCGGGCTCGCGGCCACCGACATCGACTACTTCAGCGCGCACGGCACCGGCACCCGCCAGTGCGATGTCGCCGAACGCGCGGTGCTCGCCACCGTCTTCGACGACCGTCCGGCCGTCACCGTGCTCAAGCCGCTGGTCGGGCACTGCCAGGGCGCGTCCGCGGCGGTGGAGATCGCCGCGCTGGCGCTGTCCTACGAGCGCGGCGTCGCCGTCTCGGCACCCGTGACCGCCCCGGCGCACCCGCGGCTGCTCGACGGCACCGCCCCGCTGACCGGCGGGCCGACGATGAAACTGTCGATGGGAATGGGCGGCAACAACGCCGCGGTGGTACTCGCCGCGGTCTGAGATCGCTCAGTCGGCGTCGCCGCCGTCCGGACCGGCCGCCAGCGCGTACCCGCCGGTCGGATGGTCCTGCGGCAGCGGCACCGCCCAGCGCAGCCGGGTGCCCGGCAGCTCCGGATGGTCCTCGTCGGTGGCGGCGGCGGGCTGGGCCGGGCCCACCTCGAAGCGCCCGCCCGCCTCCTGCGCGCGCTGTTCGAGATTGCGCAGCCCGCTGCGGATGACGTGATTGGGGATACCCCAGCCGTTGTCGCTGACCGTGATGGTCAGATCGTCGGCCACCTCGATGACGATGGCGACGGTGTCGGCCCCGGAATGGCGCACCGCGTTGCTCACCGCCTCGCGCACCACCGCCTCCGCGTGATCGGCAAGCTGCGGGTCCAGGACCGACAGCGGTCCCGAGACCTGGATGGTCGCGCGCAGGGCGATGTCGGCGGTCTGGCGCCGGATCGCCACCTCCAGCCGCTGCTGCAGGCTCGCGCTGTGCTCGGGTCCGCTGGCGTGCAGATCGAAGATGGAGGTGCGGATCTCCTGCACCACCTCCTGCAGATCCATGATCACCGTCGAAAGCCGCTGCCGCACTTCGGGAACCACGGCTTTGGGCAGGGTCGCCTGCACCGTCAGGCCGATGGCGAACAGCCGCTGGATGACGTGGTCGTGCAGGTCGCGGGCGATCCGGTCGCGGTCGGCCACGATGTCGAGTTCGCGCATGCGCCGCTGCGCGTCGGCCAGGCGGACCGCCAGCGCGGCCTGGTCGCAGAAGGCCGCGGTGAGTTCCATCATCTCGTCGGAGTAGGGCGCGAAGCCGGGCGGGCGGATGGTCACCAGTACGCCCAGGGTGGCGTCGGGGGTGCACAGCGGCAGCACCAGTGCCGGTCCGGCGCAGGGGGTTTCGGAACCGGGGAAGTCGATGCCGAGGGTCACCTCGGCGGTGTTGTCGTAGCGCAGGGGAGTGCGGCGGGTGAACGCGTCGCCCAGGGCGGTGCCCGCGATCGGGATGGTCTGCCAGTCCTGTCCGGCGTCGGGCCCGGTCCACTGGGTGATGACCAGTTCGGAGATCTCGCCGGGGGATTCGTCGGGCACCGGCACCGAGGCGAGGAACGCCTGGTGCGAACCGGTCAGGCCGCGCGCGGCGTCGACCACATGGGCCAGCACCCGATCCGATTCGGTGCCCGCCAGGAACTCGGTGGCGATGTCGCGGGTGGCCTCGATCCAGGCCTGCCGGGTGCGGGCCTGCTCGTAGAGCCGGGCGTTGTCCACCGCGATGCCCGCCGCGGCGGCCAGCGCGAGCACCAGGACCTCGTCCTCCTCGGTGAACGGCTGACCGTCGGACTTCTCGGTGAGATACAGGCTGCCGAAGACCTCGTCCCGAATGCGTACCGGCACACCGAGAAACGTGTGCATCGGCGGATGACCCGCCGGGAAACCCACCGAGGAGGAGTGTTTCGTCAGATCGTCCAGCCGCAGCGGCGCCTTCTCGGCGAACACCGCGCCGAGTACCCCGTGCCCGGCGGGTAATCGCTCGATGCGTTCGCGGATCTTGTCCGGCAGGCCCTCGTCGATGAACTGCGCGACCTGCTGATCGTGGCCGCGCACCGCGAGCGCGCCGTAGCGGGCGTCGACCAGGTTCATCGCGGTGCGCACGATGGTGCGCAGGGTTTCGTCGAGATCGAGTCCCGCGGTGACGGTGAGCATGGCCTCGACCAGGCCGTCCATCCGGTCGCGCGAGCCGATCATCACCTCGACCCGGTCGGCCACCTCGCCCAGCAGCTCGCGCAGACGCTGCTGGGACACGGTCCGCCCCGGCGAATAGCGGTCACCCCGACCGTCATTCGTCATCGCCGTGTCCTTCGCGCCGTGCCGCCCCTACCGATCAGACGCAAAGTCTAGTCCGCAATGTTGGGACTTTCGGCCCTTCACCCGCACCGGCCCCCGATGGTGGCATAGGGCACCGGGAAATGGGATCGAGAAGTGGGGCAAGAGATGAATTCGTTGTCGAGCACCCAGCACTGGACGACCGCCGCGGACCCCGAGCTCGCGGTGACCACCCGTGGCGAGGTACCGGCCCAGGACGTCACCCGGGCGGTCCGCGCCATCACTCGCGTGATGCGCAGGCATCACCTCGACAGTCCGGCCCGCGTGCGCGTCACCGCGCCGCAGGGTTCCGACGAGCCGACCCTGGTGCAGGCCAACATCCGCACCAACGAGACGCTCACCCGTGTGCAGGTGACCGGCCCCGGCGGGTTCGCGGTCACCTTCGCCGCCGAGCGGCTCGACCGTCAGCTCGCGCGCCGCGCGGGCAAGGAGGCGCGCGGCGCCTGGCCGGACCCGGCCCGCAGGCCGCTCGCGCAGATCACCGAGACCCGGCCGATCATCCGCCGCAAGGACTGCGCGCTGATGACCGGAACGCCGCTGGAAGCCAGCACCGTGCTCGACGCGATGGACTACGACGCCTACCTGTTCACCGACGCGCTCACCGGCGAGGACGCCATCGTCACCTGGGCCGACCCGCACGGCGTCAACCTGGCGCGCCAGCGCCACACCCGCGCCGTCGACGAGCAGGCCGGCCTGCCGCTCACCGCCAGCGCCATGCCGGTGCGCGTGGTCCAGGACGCCGCCCCCGTCTACGCCGAGGACGAAGCCTCCGACGTGCTGTGCACCGCGGGTCTGCCGTACCTGTTCTTCACCGACAGCCACACCGGTCGCGGCAACCTGCTCTACCGCCGCTACGACGGCAACCTCACCATCGTGGTGCCCGCCTGAGCCGTCACGGCTCGCGCAGCTTCGTCGCCAGGACCGCCGCCTGCGTGCGGCGCTCCACGCCCAGTTTCGCCAGCAGCCGGGAGACGTAGTTCTTCACCGTCTTCTCGGCCAGGAACATGCGCGCCGCGATCTGGCGATTGGTCAGGCCCTCACCGAGCAGTTCGAGCAGCCGCCGCTCCTGCTCGGTGAGGCCCGCCAGCGCGCCGGAGGGTTCGGTGCTGCGGCGCAGCCGGGCGCGCAGGGCGTCGGCCGCCCTGGTGTCGAGCAACGAGTGCCCCGCGCCGACCTGTTTGATGGCGTCGGCCAGTTTCATGCCGTCGATGTTCTTCACCACATAGCCGCTGGCCCCCGCGAGGATCGCGTCGAGCATCGCGTGCTCGTCGGAGAACGAGGTCAGGATCAGGCAGTGCAGGTCCTCGAACTCGGCCAGCAGATTGCGGCACAGCTCGATGCCGTTGCCGTCGGGCAGCCGCACATCCAGCACCGCCACATCGGGCCGCGCCTCGCGAATGCGCACCATCGCCTCCGCGACACCCCCTGCCTGCCCGATCACAGTGAGTTCTGGATCACCCTCGAGCAGATCGATCAGCCCACGCCGCACGATCTCGTGATCATCGACCAGGAATACCTCGAGCACGCCGGCTCCTTCATCATGTCGATCGCCCCCACCCTGCCACCCACCCCTACCGTCAAACTTAGCCCGCACACCGAATCCCCGGGCACAGACGAAGAACTCGGCGGAATCACACCGTCACCGCCTCACCCGGCCCCGCACATCCCGACCTCGAGGAGGGATCGCCGACGCAGTCGGCGGTTCGCGGCCGTCCCGTCGATCAGGTGCCGTTGCGTAGGC